>CAYYHT010000467.1:0-6419 GCA_964471355.1 uncultured Enterobacteriaceae bacterium | reverse complement strand
TTTGGAAGCGGCGGCGCTCTCTTCTTCATCGGGGTTGCGAACAGGGTCCAGCGACGTGTCGGCTGCGCCTCCCATGTCGTCGGTGGGCCCAAGGTCGCCTGCTGGCAGGTAGATGCTGGTGGTCTTGCGATCGAAGTCTTCGCGCTCTTCGCGCTGTTCGTACCCGTACTCCGCGCCGTCGTAGTCCTCGCGAAGTAGTCTGGCGAGGTAGTCCGCGTCGATCTGTCTGCCCATGTCGCCCTGAACGACGGTTGCTTGGCAATCGATCCCGAACCAATTGCAGCGGTTTGCGTAGACCAGATCGGCCTGACCCATCAAATTGGTGGTCATGATCACCACGGCGAGCCACGCGAGTGAGCCCCAGATGAACATCGGTTCGGTCCGCCGCAGCGAGAACTGGGGCGTCATGGTCAGCGTCACATCGACAGGGCCAACCTGGATATGCACCGGGGTATCGGGGCCTAGGTCGGTTTCGATTCCCCGTCCATCGCGCACCATGGCGGTGTTGCGGCCACGCCACCACACTCTTGCGATGTATGGAGCGCCGGCCGGCACAGGAACCGCGAGCTGTGGGCTGTTGCCGACCTGCAGCACCTCTCCTTCGGGAATGGTGATGTCTTCGACTGTGCCTTCGTTGAAGCGCACGGTGACGTGGATGGCCCAGTGGTGGTAGCCCCGACGTCTGGACCTAGCCGGTGGGCGCGCAGTCCCATTATTCGGTGTTAAAACCGACTTCTGCACGATTCCGAGATCGGAGTCGGGCGCTGCGATGGACTGTACCTGGCTCACCGGTCGAACTGTTCCTGTGCTCAGCGTTCCTCATGCGGACGGGGGGCCGCAATGATGTCGCTTAGATACCGACAACGATTGACACCATCGGTTTCTCTGGATGACTCCTCGGGACATTCTCGCTCAGGTCACTGCGAATCGAGTCTCGAAACTCCGGCTTGCACGGCCATGCGAGCGGATTCCAACGCAGCAGCGTCTCGCGATTCCAGCGTGATGATCACGTGGTCGTCGCCCTCTCCGAAGCGTGGATACGATCCAATCTCGACCTCGGGATGAGCATCTTGAACCGCCGACAGGTGCGCGGCAATGTCGGTCTCTCGCGCCTTGGTTCGCACCCGCGCAGTCTGAACGGCCACTCCAGCAAACAGGGGGGCAATGACCTCGAACTTGGCCTTGAACAGCTTCGGCACCCCCGGAAGCACGAAGACATTGCGCACCTTGAGCACGGGAAAGGACCGACCGTCCCCCTCGACAAGCTCGCAGCCATCGGGGACGGTGGCCATGCGCAGCGTGGCATCGTTCAGTTCGAGGCCATATTTCTCAAGTAGCGCCACCAAGGCGGGCTCACGAGTCATGCCGACGCCAAAACCCGCAGCAACGCTCTCGAGAGTGATGTCGTCGTGTGTGGGCCCCACTCCACCGCTGGTCACGACCCAATCAAACTGCTCGCTGCATCGGCGGACCTCAGAGGCGATTGCGTCGACGTCGTCAGCGATGACCGCGATGCGACCGAGGTCAGCGCCCAGTTCGCGCAAGCGTCCGATCAGCCAGGCGGCGTTCTCTTCGGTGAACTTGCCGCTGAGGATTTCATTGCCGATGATGATGACGGCTGCGGTGGGCATAGGGCGATGGTCTTTTGAGCGAGCTTCGAGAGCGGGACGTCCGGCGAAGCAAGATCCACCCATCGGACCGCCTGATAGTAGCTCTTGTCGCTCTGACCTGGGTCGGGCAACGCGCCGCTCACCTCGTACACGTCCAGGACGAGCCGCCGATGAGAGAACACGTGCACAACGCGTCCTAGCAACCGTCCCCGCTCTACGTTGGCCCCAGCGCGCGCGGCAAAGGCACCCAATAGTGCCCCCTCATCGGGCGCTCCTTGTTTCCACGCGGTGCTGATGGGCTCCCAAAGATCGGGCAGCAGGCCCTTGGCCGGGCGCCGCCCCAGCAAGATGCGCCCCCGATCGATCCAAAGTCCGGCACGCCCGGCGACATTGACCGGTTTCTTGCGAGCCGCTCGCGCAGGCAGCTCAAGCTGCCGACCTTGAGCCCTTGCGATGCAGCCGTCCGTCAGCGGGCACTGCGCACAGGCGGGTTTGCGCGGTGTGCAGACGAGTGCACCCAGCTCCATCAGCGCCTGATTGAAATCGCCCGGCCGATCAGCCGGCACAAGCTCATCGGCCAGCGCCCACAGTGCCTTCTTGCCCGGCCCCGCACGGGGGTCGGCTTCAAGTCCACGGAACCGGGACAGCACCCGCTCTACGTTGCCGTCCACCACAGGAGCACGGATGCCGAAGGCGATCGAGGCGATCGCTCCCGCGGTGTACGGACCAATGCCCGGCAGCTTGCGAAGGGCCGCCACGGACTCCGGCAGTCCGCTCTCCGCAGCGGCCTTGGCACAGCGATGAAGGTTTCTGGCGCGGCTGTAGTACCCAAGCCCAGCCCACTCCCCCAGGACTTGTTGCTCACTTGCGGCGGCCAGATCACCGAGGGTTGGCCAGCGGGCCACAAATCGCTCGAAATAGGGAATGGCAGTATCTACGCGGGTTTGCTGGCACATCAACTCGGAAAGCAGCACGCGGTACGGGCTGCAATCGCGACGCCATGGAAGATCCCGGGCATGGCAGTCGTACCAGCCTAGAAGTCGTTCCTGTGTCACTGCAGTGTTCATAGGTGCGTATAATCGGCGTCAAGGGAGTCTACCGGCCAGGAATGGGCGACCAGCTCGACAACTCGCAGAACACTGTCGGCCGCTACACGCTGCTGGAGCGCCTCGCTGTGGGCGGAATGGCCGAAATTTTCCTAGCTTGCGAGCGGGGAGTTCATGACTTCGAGCGGCTGGTGGTCATCAAGAAGATGCTCCCGCACTTGGCTGGCGAAGAGCAGTTCATCCAGATGTTCCTTCAAGAGGCTCGCATCTGCGCCCGGATCAACCACCAGAATGTGGTGCAGATCATTGAACTGGGCGAAGAAGATGACGCGCCCTACATGGCGATGGAGTATGTCCATGGCAGCACCCTTCGCGAGCTGTTGGTCGCCACAGACAAGCGTCGCTTCCACATGCCCCATGGCGTCGCCATTCAGATGATGACTCAAGCGATGGCGGGCGCCCATGCGGTGCACAAGCTCGTCGACTCATCGGGCAAGCCGTACAACCTCATCCACCGCGACATCTCTCCCCACAACCTGATGGTGACCCCCGAAGGGCACGTCAAGCTGCTCGATTTTGGCATCGTCAAGGCCGAGGGCGGCGAGCGAACCCGCACAGGCGTGCTCAAGGGGAAGCTGTCGTACATGTCCCCCGAACAGTGCCAACAACAGCATCTCGACTCGCGCTCGGACATCTACGCATTGGGCATCTGCACCTGGGAATTGCTCGCCGGAGAGAAGCTCTTCAGCGGCAAGTCCGAGCTGCAGATCATGCAGACCATTGTGACCGGCAAGATCCGCCACCTTGGTCGGGTTCGTCACGACATTCCCAAAGAGATTCAAGACGTCGTCATGAAGTCTCTGGAGCTGGACCGCGAAAAGCGCTTCGAGACCGCTGATGAGATGCGCAGGGCCTTGGTCACAGCCGCGCAGAACAACGGCATTGTGTTGAGCAACGACACCACGCAAGACTTCATCCGGGACATGCTCGGCGACAAGCATCGCGCCCGGCGCGAGTTCGTGAGCACCGCCCTGGACAAGACCTTGGTGACGGCGGCCCGAACGGCCTCTACCGAGGGTGGCTACACCGAGACGGCCACTCGCGTCACTCAGATGGGCGGCGCTGCGGTCATGGGCGGGCTGGTCGTCACGGCGGGCGGTACAGTCCTGGGCATCGCCATCATCGCGCTGATCTTCGCGTTCATCGTCAATGGCGGCGAGGTCGACAAGGTGCGCGATCCGGTCGCCGACGCCTACACCGATCACATCGTGCCGACCGGTGAACCCGTCGAGATCCGGTTCGCGCCCACTGTGCCTCCGGACATCCTTATGTCAGAGCTCGACCCGTTCCGGCGCTACCTCGAAGTCAACCTGCAGACCCCCATCGTGTTTTCGGTAGGCGAGAGCTACGCGGCCACCGCCGAGGCGGTCTCGTCGGGCGACGTCGAGTTCGCATCGCTGCCCCCTGCCATGACCATGATGACGGTCAAGAAGCACCCCGAGATCGAGTTGCTGGCGGTCAAGCTGCTCGATGGATCAGTGGGAACCGACGGCGTACTGCTCATCAGTGAGCGCTCCACCGCCGCCACGGCCCTTGAGATGAAGGGAACGCGGATCTGCTATCCAGACCCGAACTCAACGACGGGCTACGTGCTGCCTCGCGTCTATCTGCGCAGTCAGGGCCTCAACCCCGACGATGACTTCATCCAAATCGAGCCACTGGGCAATCACCTCGAGGTCATCAAGGGCATCGTCGAAGGGCGCTGCGACATTGGCGGCGTCTACCGCGGCGCCCTTGATGAAGCCGACGACAAGGGCATCCCCGCCGCGCGAACCCGAATGTTGGCCATGACCGGCCGAACGCCTCACGACGCCATCGCTGCAGGCAGAAAGTCGACCCCTGAACAGAGGGCAAAGCTGCTGCAGGCGCTCTTGGCCTTTGACCCGATGAAAGAATTTGGAGTCGAAGCATTGGGCGAGATGGAGAAGCTTTCCGGTTGGCAGAGACCGGATCAAAAGGCCTACGACCGGCTGACGGCCGCCATCGACGAAGAGCAAGCCGTGCGAGCCAGCAAGGCCAAGGCTGGAGCGGACGGCGAAGCGACCGATTGAAATCGAGTTGTCACCTTTTCCCATTTGTGTGTCTCATGGAATGTGAACAACCGTATTGCTGAGTCGATGAACCGCGCCGCTGTCTTCCTATCTTTGATGATTCCGCTCCAGGCTCTGGCTTGGCCATTCGAGGTGTTGCCCGAGGCCTCAATCAAGCAGCGGGTGCATGGCATCGCGGTGCTCCCAGACAATGATGAACAGGCTCTGGTGGCGATTGGGGCGACGGCTTCTTGGGTCGTCGACCCGGTCACGGGACAGGTGCTGCGCGTGCTTGCAGCGGGAGGGCGTGATGCCGTCGCGTTCGACCTCGATGCAGATGGACACCGCGAAGTGGTGTTTTGCGGGCCAGATGGCCTCAAGGCCCTGCGCTGGGAGGGCGACAGCTATCCCCTTGTGGCCACCGACCTCAGCGAGGACCCGTGCCTGTCTTTGGCGACATTTGACGCCGAAGATGGACGCGGCTTGGTCGCAGCGTCTGACACAGGAGTGGACATCTACACCACCGATGAAGAGGGCGGGTTGACCCTGGTGGACCACGTGGCCTCGCAGCTGCAGGGCGAACCCCTGCTGGCCGCCAGGCGGGGCTACGTCGCCTTCAGCGCCAAGGGGGCGCGCGAGCTGGCTGAGCGAGGTCCGGGGGGCCGCTCGGTGTTGGCCACCGGCGGCGAGGTCGGTGGACTTGCGGCCGGACCCCGCGGCTGGGCGTGGAGCCTGCCCGAGAGGGACATGGTCGCCGACATCACACACAGAGTGACTCCGGTTGCGCCAGGACCCACCAAGCTGGTGTCGGCCCATCTCGACGACGACCAGGAGCGCGACCTGCTGGTCCTTCATCGCTCGGTGGGCATTCTGGGGGTCATTCCCGGTCATATGCGTGGGGAAGCCACCCACAAGATTCCTGGCGGCGTCGACCAGATCGCGGCGGGCGACGTGGACGGTGACGGTTGCGACGACGTCATTCTGGCCAGCAGCGGCTACGGATCCGTGCAGGTGTGGCGCTCGACGGCATGTGTCGGGGTGCCGCTGACCATCGCGCCCGACGCCGCTCAACCAAAGGAAGGGCGGGTGGTGGCACGGCAACCAAGCCGTGACCGAGCTCCGCTCGACGATGGGTGGGAGGATATCTCCGACCCCTTTGACGATGACCCGGGGTACGACCCGTCGGCATGGGGGACCACGATCGGTTCGACGCCATCCGTGACCACGCCCCCGGTGTCTGATGACAAGTTGCCTCACCCGCCAGACGTGTTCGGCGTCGAGGTGCCTCCATTCCTGGGCGATGGCCCGCTGATCGATACCGAGCGGCTGTTGAGCCAGCAGTACGTCATCTTGGGCACAGGATGGGCGGTCGGCGGCACTCTCGACAGCACGTGGCTGGAGATTCCCTTCTTCCCGGCGTTGTCCGTCGAGTTCGAGAGCGGAGGACCACGCGCTCGCTGGTTCGTGGGCGGCGACAGCGCAGGCCTCTTCTTCTGGGTCACCGAGAATGGAGGAGGCATTCACCTGGCGAATTTGTCCGCCGGGGCCACCTTCGGAAGCCCACGGCTTCGCACTGGACCCTTCGTGACGGCGGGCCTGTACAACGCGGGCGCGGGTATTCGCACCGTGCTCACCCCCTGGAAAGAGTCCCGCACCGAGTTCCGCGGCCTCGA
>CAYYHT010000466.1:0-6433 GCA_964471355.1 uncultured Enterobacteriaceae bacterium | reverse complement strand
TATGCGGCGTCAGTACAGGAGCAGATCGACCGCTGGGTCACGGCGAATGGATGCGACGCGACACCCGTGCACGAGCCGTTCAGCGTCGGTGCCGGCTACACAGAGACGTGGTCCACGGGCTGCACCGACGACGCCGTCGTCATCCAGGTCGGCTACCAGAGTGGCGCACATATCTGGCCGGACCCGGGCGATGTGCAAGGCTGGGACGCATCAACCGCGACCCTCGAGTTCTTTGCTGCTCACGACGGCAGCTAGACCGAGGCCACCACGACACATCGAAGGTGAGCCAGGCGGCGTATACCAACCCGTCGCTGTCTCGCTGGTTCGGCCGGAGCGTCTGCGGCACGGCCTCGCTCTCGCCCCGAACCACCGACAATCTCCATGCCTGCTGCAACGTTTCGCCCGCACCGCCAGTAGAGCCACCCGAATCAACCTGCAGGAGCAGCCGTGACAACGTCACCAACACGAGCGGACCGACGCCATCGGCGTGCGAGCACAATCATGCGAAACGCCTTGTTGGTCCTGGGGGTGATGTGGGTGGCGGGCTGTGCTCCGGACCGGGACGGTGACGGGTTTGACGTGACAGAGGACTGCAACGACGAGCTCGCGAGTGTGAACCCTGCCGCGGCCGAGGTCTGCAATGGCCGCGACGACGACTGCGACGGAGTGAGTGACGGGATGACCAGCACAGATCTGCGCTCCTGGTACCTCGATTTCGACAACGATGGCTACGGAGCGGGCGAGTCGGTGGAGCTGTGCGACGCCCCACCCCGGCACATCGCCGACAACACCGACTGCGACGACGCAGACGGCAACATGCATCCAGATGCCGCAGAGGACGACTGCGCCGACCCTACAGACTACAACTGTGACGGAAGTAGCAGCTATATCGATGCCGACGGCGATGGTTTCGCCGCGTGTGAGGACTGCGACGACGCGGACAGCGGCCGCAACGCCGACGCCACAGAGCGTTGTGACGGCGTCGACAACGACTGCGACGGAGACACCGACGAAGACCCGACCGATCCCGAAGTCTGGTACGTCGATGCCGACGCCGATGGCTTCGGTGATGCTTCGACCAGCGTCGCTGCGTGTACTCAGCCTGACGGCTTCGTATCTGACGACACCGACTGCAACGACGCGGATGCCGCCACACACCCGGGAGCTTCAGAGCTGTGCGATGGAAGCAACGACGAGGACTGCGACGGATTCGTGGACGAGGCCGACGCAGTCGACGCGACCCTTTGGTTCGCCGATGACGATGGCGATTCCTTCGGCGACATCGACGCCTTCGAGCACGCCTGCCACGTCCCGACAGGATTCGTAGAGGACCATACCGATTGCGACGACGCCGCAGCCGAGGTCCATCCAGGTGCCGAGGAGTTGTGTGACGGTGCGGTCGACCACGACTGCGATGGCGATGTGGATGGGCCTGTGGTCACCACGACCAGCGACTATGACTTCGACGGTGACGGGGCTGTAGATATACGCCTGACAACCACCTATGACTCAGACGGCAACCTGCTCATACAACAGTCAGAAGCGCTCGTGGAGGTGCCCGCCGATCCGTTCCTGGCGGACATCTACCTCGCTTTGTACCACTATGTGGACACGTACACCTACGACGCCGATGGCAACCTGCTGTTGGTCGAAAGAGACCTACTCACCGACGGTTCGGTGGATATCACCTGGACATCCACCTACGACACTGACGGCAACTTGCTCACCCAAGAGAACACCGACCCGTCGCACTACTTCAACCCCGACGGGAACTTCAACTACACCACGTACACCTACGACTCCGACGGCAACCTACTGAGCCGCGAATTGGACGATTCGAACGATGGCACGGTGGACGACCGGTGGACGTATACCTACGACTCGGACGGCAACATGCTCACCGAACAGCACCAGGGATACACGACCATCGTATCCTTCTCGTTCGAGCCGGATGGCTCCCCAACCGCGATTGTCGAGCAGGGTCCGCAGACCCATGGCCACACCATCACCTACACCTACGAGTCGGACGGCAGCCTTCGTACGATGGAGAAACACTCAGACCCGGTGTTCACAGGGCCGTCCTGGTACGCATTTCACACCTACGATGGTGATGGCAACCTGCTGACCGAAGAAGTCGACGACGACGCAGACGGCACCTTCGACTCCCTCGAGACACGGACCTACGATGGCGACGGCAACCTGCTGACCGTCGTCAAGGACGCTGGCGCCGACGGCACTCCGGACCACCTCGAGACGAGGACCTACGATGGCGACGGCAACCTGCTGACCGTGGTCAAGGACTCTGGCGCTGACGGCACCTTCGAATACCGCGAGACGCGGACCTACGATGGCGACGGCAACTTGCTGACCGTGGTCAAGGACTCTGGCGCCGACGGCACCTTCGACTACCGCGAGACGCGGACCTACGATGGCGATGGCAACCTGCTGGATGTAGCAGAGGACTCCGACGGCGACGGCACATTGAACACGCTTGAAACGTACGCGTACGACGCTGTTGGCACGACACGGACAATCCACTGGGACCGTGACGGGGACGGCTTCTTTGAATCCATCGACACGACGACCGACGATTCCGCGGGCAACCCGCTCGCCTGGACGTGGGTCCACACCGATGCCAGCGGCGTTGTGTTGGAGCAGCAGTCAGCGACGTACAACTACTCCTGCCCCTGAGGACCGCCAACAATGGGCGCTCTGGGGCGACAATTCGGAGCTGCCATCGCCGTTGCGAGCCCTCTCGGCGAACGTCATCGACCTCTTGCACTGCACAGCTGTGAGCGCAAGCTAGACTCATAGCGATGTCCGACACCCCCGCTGCGCCTGCATCCTTTGCCCCCTCCGAGACCGCCGACGGCTGGCGCTTGCACCTCGAGGACGGCCGGAAGTGGAGTCCCATCGGCCTCGGCTTCGGCTTCGGTTTCCTTGCGGGAGCGAGTGCCTTCGGCATTCTCTCTGTGGCTACTGGCGCCTGGTTCGTTGCACCCTTCGCGGTGCTCTTCGCCGGCATCGGCCTGTTCGGGCCCGCTGTCTTCGGCGGCACACTCCGATCCATCGAGCTGCATCACCCGTGGATCAGCATCGGCGGGACCCGACGGCACCTCGACGAGGTCGATAAAGTGGCGCTGATTCAGGTGCCGAAGGCCTACGCCATCGAAATCGCCTGGGACGACGGAACACAGACAACCGTGTACACGACCCGCCAAACCCGTGCCGACATGCAGTGGTTGGTCGATCGTCTCGAAGAGGTGGCCGGCGATGCCCAGCTGAGCCGTGAGGAGATTGACGCGTCCGAGCGAGCCAAGGACCACATCGAGCAGATGGTGAAGCAGGACTCGCCGCGCAGCTAGCAACCTCACCGAGAATAGGACACTCACCAGGGCCTCGCAGACGGGCGGCAAACGCGGAGGGCGCGGCCGGTCCCTTCCCCTGTGCGTGGGCGCGACCGACGGTTACCGCATTGGCCATGACTCCCACCTCGTGCGAATCCGCCCGCTCGACTGCCGGGCTTGTCAGTTGGCAATGACCGACGCGGTGGGCTCGCGGATCCTGCTTCACAGCAGGCCCGAGCTGGACCAGCCCCCGACACCCACCCGGGCGAGCTTCGTGGTCTGCTCGACGCAGCGATGCGGCAGCAACCTGTTGTGCGAGGGGCTCACTGCGGCCGGAGCCGGGGTGCCCGCCGAGTACTTCCACAAGCGGGGCTCCCCGGTGATGGCAGCCCGTTGGGGCGTCGGCAACGAGGAGGAGTACTGGCGGGCCCTGCTGCGCCATCGCACCACGCCCGCCGGCGTATTCGGCATCAAGCTGCACTACATGGTCCTCAACCAGAGCCGAGCCCAGTGGCTCGTATCGTTGCCTGCCATACGCTTTGTCTGCCTCGAGCGGCAAGACTCGATCCGCCAGGCGGTGTCCCTGGCTCGGGCTCGGATGACCGGTCACTTCAGCCAGCAGGACCGCACCCCAGCGGCGGTCTACAAGTTCCGCGAGGTTCTCGCAGCGCATACTGCGATCCTGAAGCAGCGGGCAGGATGGAGGGAGTTTCTCAACGACGTGGACCCAGCGCGCCGGATGGACGTGACCTACTCCGAGCTGGTGCACGACTACGCGGCGACGGTGTCAGCGGTGGCGCAGTTCGTGGGCGCGCCACCTGTGACCCCACTCGGCCCGCCGGTCCTGGTGCGGCAGGCGGACGAGAACACCGAGGAGTGGGCAGCGCGTTTCGGGGCGGACATGCACCGATTCGGCGTCCATATCGAGCTGCCGCCCAAGCCGGAGCCGACCGAGGGCTCCTAGTTTGCAGCGCACGCTCCCGCGGTCATCAGCCCCAGCCGAGGATCGAAGACCGCCGTCAGGGAGTCTTCACGTCGTCCGTCAGCGCCAGCCGAAAGAAGCACAGCGACGAGAGCAAAGTTAGCGGAGTGAACACAATCATCTCGAAGGCGGATTCCGCCACGAGATTGCCCAGGGTGTTGAGCACAAAGAGCACACCGAAGGCCGCGCAGAGCCCACGCACAAACCGCGTCTGCAGGCCCTTCCCTAGCCCAGGAGAGCGCAGCAGTACCAGCGCGACCATCACCAGATTGATCGACACAGACACCGCTTCGAACTGGTACATCTGTTCAACAGAGGTGAGCCGACCGCCCCAAACCAACGCATAGGGCACCACACCCGTCACAATCAGCGCGTGGTAGAGCAGTGCCAGCGCCTGTACGGCAAGAAGGGCCTTCACGGCAATCGAAACGGGAATGCGACGGAGGATGGTTCGACCCGGTCTATGGCGCCATTTCGATGTTGTTCAGCCGCAAGAACTGGCACAGATGGTCCGACTTGGCGTCCCATGTCGCTTCGTCGAGCAGCACGTCGTAGTCGAAGCAGAACTCGGACCTGAACGACTCCTTCTCGAAGATGGTGCCTTCTTCCTTAAGAAAGCGCTCTTGCATGTGCGTCAGCTTCATGGTCAGCACGAAGGTCTCGCCGGGCTGAAGCTGCTTTTCCCACAGGTAGCCCTTCTCGCTCACGACATCCTTGTACAGCAAGTCCATGACGTCGCCGTCTTCGTTCGCCCGGCGCATGGAGTACGGGTGGTACGCCCGACGAGCCGCCTGGGGTTCGAAGCCATCGAGTCGCCAGGTGTCATCGTCTTCGATGCGGTTGAAGATCCCAGCGGACCAGTGGCCGAAGGTGTGTGGAACCGAGTCGGCATTGGTGATGTGGAACTCGATGCTCGAAGACCCAAGCTCGCCGAAAGGCGCAGTCTGCACGCCCTTTACCTGCAGCATCGAGTCAGGATTGTCCTGGGAGTCCTCGCGCAGGTCGTAGATGCCTCCCTCGCGCGGCCCGCCACAGGCGAGAGCGGATGCAAGGCAAACGAGGGCAACCAGCAGAGTCGGACGAGGTGCTTTCATTGGCGGCTCGTAACCCTGCCCGTTGGGTCGGCCACCGGTGTCACGGTCTGGCTTCAGGCGTTCTTGTGTTGGCTGGCGAGGTTCTGCAATCCCTCGTTCATCGCGGCGGCGAACGTCCGGATGAAGGTGCCGGCGAACGGGCGCCACAGCCAAGGATTCAGCTCGAACCACACCGCCCACCTGACCTTGCACCGACCGTCATCGACCGGCTGACCCAGCGGCACACTAGGCCGCTAGGCTGGCCCCTTCCCGCACTGCCCAGTGGACCAGATCCTTGGCCAAATCGGCGTGCCGGGACTCCTCGACGACGATGGCATTCTCGACACGGCCGGTCAGCTCGTCGCGCTCTGCATCGCGGCGGCCGCGAGCGCGTTTTGCGGCGTTCCCCTCACCGATGATGCCGTCATAGAGGCTCTCGCGGGCGATGCGCGACAGCCGAGTGCTGCGGTCACCGCCACGGATGTGCCAGCCCGGTGAGGCGCCGACGGCGACGGGCATTCCGCTGTGCCGCTGCGCCATGCCATAGCAAAGCAACGCATGACCGCATTCGTCCCGTGCCGCCTCCAGCGCACGGCCGACGAGCTCGCGAGGAGCCCCCAGAGCGTGCAGCTCAGCAGCCAGCTGCTGGAAAGCAGGGACCGAGGCGTGCTCAGTGCGTCCGCGCCGGAGCCAGTACTGAGCGCGGGCCGACTTGCGTCCAAGAAGGATGGCTTGGGCCAGCTGCGGGACGTCGCCATGACGTACCGGACGGCCCTCGACCACACCGTTGTCGAGCAGCAGGATGAAGGGCAGTGCGGGGCTGACTCCTGCGCTCAGCAACAAGCTCGAGTGCTGCAGGGTTCCCGCACTCGCACCGTAGTGGCTCCGCGATGGAGCAGGTTGAGCAGCCGATCTCGGCGGGTAGCGGTATTCATGATCCGGCACGCGCGGCCTACCTGCGCTGGATTCTGTTCGGACCCAGCGTGATCGAGCCCGCCGCCGCCACTCAGGCGTCGGGGTGGGAGGTCAAT
>CAYYHT010000465.1:0-6465 GCA_964471355.1 uncultured Enterobacteriaceae bacterium | reverse complement strand
GATAGACCAGGGTGTTGGCGAAGTGGGTGCCGCCATACAGCATGGCGTAGGTGTTCTCGGTGGCTTGGCCCTGAACGGCCATGTCGTCCATGTAGTGCTCGACCTTGGCCAAGTCGCCCTTGACGGTGCCGATGTTGCAGCGGGTCATCTCGCTCTCGATGATGCCGGCCTTGTCGTCGCAGCCGCGGGCGAGCTCTTCGGACGTGTCGAGCAGGCTTGTACCAGCGTCGTAGTCCCCCAGAAACAGCGCCTGAATAAAGCCCTGCTTGTTCAGCGCCGAGATGCGCATCTTGGTGTCGCGTGCCTCTTGAGCAAAGGCCTCCATGCGGGCGAATGTAGCCAGCGCGGCCGGCACGTCGAAGCTCCACTGCTGCGCGCCTCCTAGGCCTTCGAGGGCCCTCCGGCTGAGGGCGGTGTTGGGATTGGTCTCGAGCAGCTCGAGCGCCTGTTCGAAGTAGCCAATGGCGTCAGACGTCGCGTAGGCGGCCGCCGCATTCTCGCCGGCAGTCACCAAGTAGGGAAGGGCGCGCCCGGGTTCCCGTGCGGCCATGAAGTGGCGAGAGACGTCCTCGGGGCGTCCGGTCTTGGTCCGCTCGTACAGCTCGGCAGCGGACAGGTGCAGCTCACGTCGGCGGCGCAGCAGCAGGGTGTCATAGGCCGCTTCTTGGACCAGCACATGCTTGAAGCGGAAGGTGCGGGTGGGGATTCGCCCAGATTCAGAGAGCAGTCCGCGTCGCTGCAGGTCGCGAAGCGCGGTCTCGAGAGCCATCGGATCCCAGTGCAAGTGGGCCAGCATGGTGTATTCGAACTGGCGGCCAATCACCGAGGCCGTCTGCATCACGCTCTTGCAGGACTCGGCCAGCTGATCCAGGCGGGCTGTCAGCACCGCGCGCAGGTTGTCGGGCACCTTGATGTCGCGGATGGCCTCGACCGCTCGCCAATGGGGCCCGTCTTTGACCACCAAGCCCTGATCCAGCAGGGTGCGCACCACCTCTTCGACGAAGTAGGGATTGCCTTGGGCCTTGTCCAGAATCAGTTGGCGGACCGCGTCGGGCAGCGCGTTGATGGTCAGCAAGGTGTTCACAAGCTCAAGGGATTGCTCGGCGTCCAGGGGCTTGAGGTGAACCGCGTCGTATCGATGTGCGTGGTCGCGGCTGGCCGACTCGTGAAAGCGCCATGAAGCTTCTTGTCGGCGGGGCCGGAACAGCGCCACCACCATCAGCATGGTGCTCTCGGTCAGCTGGAACAGAGGGTCGATGAGGTCGAGGGAGGTGGCATCTGCCCAGTGAAGGTCCTCGAAACTGATGATCACAGGCCTGTCTGTGCTGAGCACCTCGATGGTCTCGAGGATGGCGGCGAACACCATGCCGCGCAGCTGTGGGGCCATCACGTACTTGACGCGGTGCAGTGCTTCGCCGGTCAAGGCGATGCCCATCATCGAAGCCAGCAGCGGCGCGTATTCGGGAGCCTTGTCTGGCATGAAGTCGCCGAGTCGGGCCTCGATTCGCCGGTAGCGCTCGAGGTCCGACTGATCGGGATCGAGCACGAAGAAGCGCTCAAACATCGAGATGAAGGGCGCATAGGCCGTCGCGGTCTCGTAGGAATAGGACCGGCCCTCGAGCCAGACCATGCCCTCGACCGTGCCTTCCCTCTGCAGCTTGCCGCGCAGCTCGCGCATGAGTCGCGACTTGCCAAGCCCCGCCTCGGCGATCAGCGACAGGATTCGGCCTCGGCCCTTTGAGATGCAATCGAACCCGTTGAACAGGATCGCAAGCTCGGCGTCTCGCCCGATGAGAGGCGCCGTCAGGCCCTCGACGCCGCGCAGCTCGCCCGGGTCTTCCTTGATGTCGAGCACGCGGTAGACGTCGACGGGCTCGTCCTTGCCCTTCACCATGATGCCGCCCAGTGCTTTGCACTCGAACAGCGGTGCGACGCGCTTGTAGGTGTCATCCGAGATGCGCACATGGCCCGGTTCTGCGGTCTGTTCCATGCGCGCAGCCAGGTTCACCGCATCGCCCATGGCGGTGTACTCGACCCGCAGGTCCGAGCCCACGGCGCCCACCACGACCAAGCCCGTGTTGATGCCTACGCGCACGTCGATGTCGACTCCCCAGTCCCGCTGGATCTTTCGGCGGTAGGGGGCGATCTCGCGAACAATGTCCAATCCGGCCATCACGGCGCGCTGAGGGTCATCTTCATGGGCGATGGGCGCCCCGAAGAAGGCCAAGATCGCGTCCCCCATCAGCCGTGCCAGTGTGCCCTCGTAGCGGTAGACCGGTCGAATCAGGCAATCAAAGGCCCCATTCATGATGTCGGCCCATTCCTCGGGGTCGAGCTTCTCGGCGGCGGCGGTGGAGCCCTTGACGTCACAGAAGAGCATCGTGACCACGCGACGCTCGCCGTGCATGCCGCCGGAGTTGCGCGCCTGCTCGAGCTTGACCATCAACTCGGGCGGGATGTACTGGTGCAGCGAGTTCTGCTCTGGAGGCAGCAGCCGCTCAGCTGGAGGAGTTGGCGGCTCGGGCTTGACCGGCGCTGCGGCCCCTTGCTGGGCACCGCAGTTGAAGCAGAAGCGCGCTCCTGCAGGCAGTTCGGTGCTGCATGCGGAGCACTCATTGGCGAGCGACGAGCCGCAGTTCATGCAGAACTTGGCTCCCGCCGGATTCTCGGCCGAGCAACTCGAACAGTTCACGTCTGCACCCCTCAAGACCCCTGGACGGTCAGAGTCTCACGGGGGGTTGGGGGAAGGGAAGCGTGCTTTATCGGTCCACAATCTCCATTGATGGCCAGCGGATCTCGGCGAAGGGCACAAAGTCGTCCTCGCCGCTGATGGCACGGGTGTCCTCCCAGGCGAGCTGGCCATCGAGGTGAATGCGCACAGTGACGTCGTTCGCGCCCTGACGCACCGAACCCGGGAAGTCGTGCACGGCCACCAAATAGGACCCGTCGGGTGGAGCCAGAATGTTGATGTTCTCGGGGCCGGTGCCGTCGATGTCGTCGAGATCGAGCTTGGGGTCGTCTGCGGTGTCGGTACCTCCCCAGGGTAGCGCTGTGCCGAAGTCCGGGATGCAGTTGCCGTAGTAGCAATCGGCGTTGCTCTCTCGCAGCGAGACGCTGGCTCCGTTGAGCAGGTGCAGGTCCATGTCGTCGCCGGGCTTCTCCCAGACCAGCTCGACCCAGAGGTCCTCGGCGGGAACAGCAGACAGATCGACGGTGCAGGGCTCGGACATCACGCACTGGTCGTTGGTGACGATCAGCTGAGCGGTGTAGCCGCCGGCGAGCTCGGGGCTGAATCCGAGGCGGTCCGGTCCCTCGCCGCCGATGACCTGGCTGGTGCCTTCTGGGGCGCTGACGAGCCTCCAGTCGTAGTGCACGATGGCGTTGTCGTTCGGGTCATAGGAGCCGTTGCCGAGGAAGTCCGTGGACTCACGCACAGGCGCAAGCGCGTTGCGACTGGTCTCGCAGACCGCAATCGGGCGGTCCTCGGGCAGGGCCAGACCGTCGGCTGTGCCATCGCAGCCCAGTACCTGAAGCGGCGAGGGAGCCCACATCGGAACGATGATGTTCTCGATGGGCCCCGGACAGGCGGTCAGGGTCAACAGTGCCGGCGCCAACAGAACAAAACCAAAGCGGGTCATGGAGTCTCCCGAGGGAGCCCCGTGCCGGCCCCTCAACAGAACAACGAGACCGGCGCCGGTTTTGGGGCGCTTTTCTTGAAACTAGCCGGCGGCCTGTCTCTACCAAACCACGGGAAGCGGCCAGTAGCGGTCGTCGCGCGTACCGTCGCCGAGCTGTCCTTCCTGATTGCGGCCCCAGCACCACATCTCGCCCTCGCCATTCCACGCGCAGGCGTGTTTGTAGTCGGTGGCCATGCCGGTGAGGTTGGTCAGTCCGGGCACTTCGGTCGGCACGGGGTGGTTGTCGGTGTCGGGAGCAATCCAGCCGAGCTGCCCGAACTCATTGTTGCCCCAGCACTTCGCTGTGCCGTCGTCGAGCAGCGCACAGCTGTACTTCCAGCCGAGGTGCAACGACTTGACGTCCACCAATCCAGCGATGGCAACCGGCTCGAAGTGAGGAACCGTGTCGGCTCCGCCGTAGCCCAGCTGGCCGTGCATGTTGAAGCCCCAGCACTGCACAGTGCCGTCGGTCAGCAGGGCGCAGCTATGCCAGCCACCGGTCGCGATCTGCTCGACCTGCGACAGCCCCTCGACCTTGTTTGGCACGTGGCGGTCGACGGTGGTGCCATCGCCGGTCTGGCCCCACTCATTGCGGCCCCAGCAGAACACGTCTCCGGCCCCGTCGAGGGCGCAGACGTAGTTGATGCCGATCTGCACGTCTTGAATGTCGGTCAGCCCCGCCACGGTGAGGGGAGTGGATATGTCTTCGTCGACGGTGTTGCCCAGCTGCCCGCGGTCGTTGCGGCCCCAGCACTTCACCGTGCCGTCTTCTAGGGCCGCACAGGTGTTGAAGCGGCCGACGTCCATGGTGGCGACGTCGGCCAAGTCGGGCACCGAGGTGGGGAACGGGGTGGAGTCGCCGATCACGCCCAATCCCAGCTGCCCCTTGGCGTTGGTGCCCCAGCACTTCATGGTCTTGTCTTCGAGCAACACACAGCTGTGTGAGCCGCCGCCCGACGCGATCTGGGCGATGTTGTCGATGGGCCGTGGAGGCGCCATGTTGTCGGTGAGCACCTTGTCTGGGTAGGTGATTCCCCACAAGTCCAGCGCGCCGTTGCCGAGCTGGCCGTGCTGCTGGCCGCCCCAACAATAGGCGCTGCCGTCGCTCATCTGGCTGCAGCTGTGGTTGCTGCCAAGGGCCATTGCGACCACGACCACTGGTGGCTCCTTGCACAAGCCGTCGGTGCAGTTGAAGCCGTCTGGACAGGTGACGCCGTCGTCGAGGCCCATGCAGTCGTTGCTGGCACCGCAGTAGTCGTTGTCTGTCAGCGGATCGATACAGGTATCGCCGCAGTAGACCGCTTCGATGTCGCACACAGACGCGCAGGAGCCCGCTCCGTCGCAGACCTCTCCGTCCCCACAGACGACTCCGCACGCGCCGCAGTTGTCGGGGTCGGCATCGGTCTGCACACACTCGTCGTCGCAGACGCTCTGGTCGATGGCGCAGACCTCGCCGAATTGCTGGTCGACAGGGCAGCCGGCTCCAATCGCGAGGGCCATGGAGATCAGCAAGGTGGTCGTCTTGGGGTGGGTGTGCATGACAAATCCTTTGATACAAAACGGAATCGGGGTTCCGATTCCGAGCTGATAAAGGGTCACGCGCACAGTGTCAAACGCCGAGAGGGTTCTCGATCGGCGAACAACGGGGACAAACCCGAGGTCGGGTCGTTCGAATCGAGGCTAGCGGCGCCGGCGCGCCAAAAGTGCGACCAGGACAAATCCCCACCAGACCGGGGTGCCGCCGCTGGTGCAACCGCAGGCAGCGAGCTTCAGTGGCTCGGCGGGGTCGCTGTAGCTGTCGCAGTTGCGGTCGACCTCGCTGCTGTCCTCGGTGGCTCCAGGAGAGACCGTGTCGTCGTCGTCGTTGCAATCGTCGGCTGTGTCGAAGTAGCCGTCGGGTACGTCGCACCCGATGATTGTGCCGCTGGTGCCGCCGTAGCCGTCTCCGTCGGCGTCGAGGTAGGCCAGCACCCAGTCGGTGACGCCCGGGTCGGTGTCGTCGCAATCGAAGATCGCCACGGCTTCGTCCTCGTCGGCGTCCGTGAACAGGGCTGGATCGGCGTCGGGGCCTCCGAAGGCTCCGATGTCCGCACGGCTCTCGGTGCCGGCATCGGTGTCGCCTTCGTCCCCTGCATCGATCAGCGGGCTGTCCGGGGTCGGGTACAGCGTCTGCAGGTCGCAGTTGCCGGGTGAGTAGGCCAGCAGCTCTGGGGATTGGTCCGTGATCAGGTCGACCAGGTCGACCGCATCGCCGCTGAACGTCGGAGCGTCATTGCCCTGCAGCAAGCTGGTCTCGACCTCGGCGGTTCCGCCGTCCACGACACCCATGGCGCCGTCGCTGCCCTCGTTGTCGACGAATAGCGTGCTGGTGATGCGAGTCAGCTTGTCGTCGCTGTCGGGGTCGTTGGTGACCCACAGAGCGGGTCCAGTGGCGGCGTGATTCCCAATGACGTGCGCATTGACCAGATCGACAGCGCTGTTGTCGACCGCCAGTGCTCCGCCCGCGTCCTCAGCCTCGTTCTCGAAGAAGACGATGTTCGACAGCTCGACGGTGGTGCCCACGTGGTCCACAGCGAGCATCGCTCCGCCGTCGCCGATTCCGGTCTCGCCGGCGCTGCTGCCGATGGCGCTGTTGGTGCAAAAGGTCGCCCGCAACAGCGTCACATCATCTGTGTCCTGGGCGTAAAAGCCGCCCCCGCCCTCGGCACTGTTGCCCTCGAACCAGCTGTCGACCAGGTCGCAGCGACCCGCTTGGCAGGCGACAGCGCCCCCGTAGGCCGCGGCCACG
>CAYYHT010000464.1:4494-6475 GCA_964471355.1 uncultured Enterobacteriaceae bacterium | reverse complement strand
GTCCTCACCAGCACCCTGCTCTTGCTTGCTGCCTGCAATGGGCGTGGCTGCAAGGCCGGCAATAGCGAGACGGGCGACACACTCGACCCGCCAGATACGCAGCGCGAGGACACGGCGGACACCAACGAGACGGCCGAAGAACCGCGGTGTCGCGTGATCGAGGACGAGCCCAACAACACCCCTGAGGACTCGACGCACCTGCCGCTCGAACTGCTTGGGTGCGGCAACCACGCGCACGGGCTCGATGCCGACCTGTGGGACTTTGACGTTCCCGGCGCCACGTGGATCTCCATCCGCATCGATGCGGGAACCATCGGCAGCCGCCTCGATCCTGCGCTCACATTGGTGTCCGATGGCAGCCAGGCCGCCCAGGCCCTCGAACGCCCGCAGAGCCTGGACATCAACCTGGTCTTCCCGACGGTGGCCGACCACTTCACCGCCCTGCTGACCCCAGCCCACGCCGTCGCCGAGGGCGAGGAGTACTTCTATGAGATGCGGGTCAGCGAGGTCAAAGAGCCGCTGCTGTGGAACGGCACCGAGAATGAGCCCAACGATCTGTTGGTTGAGGCCCGCCCGGTGAACCATGGCGATGTGCTCTTCGGCGACATGAAGGACGCGTTCGACGAGGACTGGTTCCTCATCGAGGTGCCTGCGGGCAAGCACACTGTGACCGTCGATGTCGATGCGTGGGAGTACGGTTCGGCGGCCAACTACCGCATGCGCTTCTTTCCCGAGGGCATCGCTGGCCAGGTCGTCGACGCGGACCCCGCCTTCGCAGAGGCCGGAGACACCGTCCTGACTGACGAGTGGAGCGACGGAGACCCCTACGGCGTGTACGAGAGCCAGGGGTCGGAGTCGCTGTATTTCAAGATCCACGAGTTCCCAGACAACCGGCATGGCGCGGCATATTGGTATGTCGTGAACGTCACAGTGGAGGGGGACTGAGCATGAGAATCGTCGCCCTGACCGCTGTGTTGATGCTTGCAGGCTGCAAAGGCGGTCGCGACACCGGTGACCTGCTCGACACCGGCTGGTTCAGCGACGTTGGCGACAGCGGTGGCTGCATCGATCGGGTCACCGAGGTCTCGCCGACCGGTGGCACCGACGACTGGTACTGGCGCTCGGCGCCGTGGGCGCAGGCGGCGACGGTCTTCCAAGAAGCCTACGAACTGCGAGTGGTCGACTCCTTTGCCGCTGTGACTCCGGGCGAGCAGCGCTGGTCGGGCACAGCGGTGCGCTACGACCTGGGCGAGCCGCTGC
This sequence comes from uncultured Enterobacteriaceae bacterium, assembly GCA_964471355.1. Classification (GTDB taxonomy): domain Bacteria; phylum Myxococcota_A; class UBA796; order UBA796; genus CAYYHT01. Next base: position 5,215 of record CAYYHT010000464.1, on the reverse strand, counting down.
AGCCACTGACCGACTACGTCTTCGAGGTCACCGACTGCGACGGCAAAGAGGCCGTGCCTTTCACGACATCGGACTACGGGTTGCCGCTGACCATTCCGCCCGCGGCGCTCAAAGAGCGCACCTACGTCTACGACCTGACCACGGCCGACTGGGTCGAGCCCAAAGACTTCGGCTCGGTCATCTCGCTGTACTTCACCAATCCGATTCTGATCGGCGTGCAGTGGGCCACCGAGGACACCGTCGACTTGATCGGCACCATGGGTGGCATCTCGACCTCTGGCGAGTTCACGCAGCTGTCGACCCTGCCGACCTGGAATCTGCCAGCCACCGACTTCAACGACCGCCCCTACTTCGCCGCGAGCGCCGACAAGATCACGGTCCGTGCCGAGGGCGTCGACATCGACCTGTACGACTTCGAGATCACAGGCACCTTCTCGGCAGACGGCTCGCGCATTGGCGGCACGACCATCACGGGGCTGGGCGACACGCGAAACATGGGTGAGCTGATCGGCCAGAAGGGCGAGCCCGAGGCGCTGTGCGAGCTCGCGGCGACCTGGAGCGTCATCTGCGAGCCCTGTCCCGACGGCTCGAGCTACTGCATGCGGCTGACGGCCCTGGGCGCCGAGGGAACGCACGTGCCCGACCTGTCGCTGCGCTACGTCGCCGAAGAGTAGTCCCGCTGTGACAAGGAGCGGCGAGCTTCGTCTCGCCGACAAGGAGC
>CAYYHT010000464.1:0-4394 GCA_964471355.1 uncultured Enterobacteriaceae bacterium | reverse complement strand
GGCGAGCTTCGTCTCGCCGACAAGCCGACAAGGAGCGGCGAGCTTCGTCTCGCCGACAAGCCGACAAGGAGCGGCGAGCTTCGTCTCGCCGGGGTAATCCGCCTTCGATGGAGAACTTCCAAAAGACCATCTGGCCGCAGCTTCGTGCGGTATTCGTCGTCGTCCACCTGTTCGCCATCTTTGCCATGGCCTTTCCGGCGCCTGGCGGCGGCATGCGGCGTTCGTCCTGGCGCAATCCAACGGTGCAGGGTGAGTTTGCGGCGTGGACCGGTCGCCTAAATGCCGTCGGGGTCGACATCGAGCAAGGCGAGCTCGAAGACCACCTGTGGACCTTTGCCAGTGGCTACATGGTCGTTCGCGGAAAGGTGCTGACGCCGTTCAAGCCGTACTACAACCGGCTCGGCACCTGGCAGTCATGGCGCATGTTCGTGGCTCCCCACCGCTTCCCCTCCAAGCTGAACGTCGACATTCGTCGCGACGGCGAGTGGCAGGCCGTCTACGTCATGCGCGACCCACAGCTCGATTGGCAGGGCCATGTGCTCGACCACGACCGCATGCGCTCGGCGTTGTTTCGCTACGCCTGGGGGCACTACCGGCCCACCTACTATCAACTGTGTGACTGGCTGGCCAAGCAGGCCCGGGTCGACTTTCCGACGGCCGATCGGCTGCGGTGCCGGTATTACAACTACCAGAGCCCCTCGCCTCAGCAAGTCAGAGACGGGACCCAACCGACCGGCACCTTCAAGTCCAACCGTGTGGTGCGCCTCAAATGATGGTCTTGCGCGCATGGAAGGCCCTTGTCACGCTGCTCGACACGCGTGAAGCGGCCACGTGCCTAGCACTGTTCCGCATTGCCATGGCGCTGACGGTGTTCACCACCCTGTTCGAGATGTGGATGCGCGACGTGCATCTGATGACCTGGGTGGACATGGGTTTGTCGGGCTACCGGCCCATTCGTCCGCGCGCTGGGCTCATCCATTGGATGGGTGGCGCCACTCCCGACGTCGTCGGGCGCGTCATCGTCGGCACCATGTTCTTTGCCCTGGCCTCGGCCGCGGGCATCGGCGGCCGGGTGACGAACTTCATCACCCTGCAGCTGCTCATCGCATTGGTGACGCTGAACACGCACGCCGGCGGCAGCTACGACGAGCTGATGACCAATGCCCTGTGGCTGCTGGTCTTGGCGCCCAGCACAAAGACCCTGTCGGTCGATTGTTACCTGCAGACCGGCCAGTGGACCAGCGACGCCAAGGTGCCGGCGTGGGTCCGCTACCTGGCGGTGTTTCAGATCTTGACCTGCTACTGGACCACCGGCCTGCAGAAGCTGAGCGTCTATTGGACTCCAGGCGGCGACTTTTCCGCGTTGTACTACATCTTTCAGCAGCCGAGCTGGCAGCGCTTCGACATGGAGTGGGTTGCCTATGTCTACCCGCTCTCGCAGTTCGCGACGGCGATGACGTGGTTCTGGGAGGTTCTCATTCCACTTTGGGTACTCGCCTACTACTTCCGCTACACCGCGGACAGTCCAGGCCGAGTGCGGGCGTGGTTCAACCGCGTCGATGTACGCAGCTGGTTTGTGGTCATCGGCCTTGTCTTCCACCTGTCGGTGACGGCGTTCATGAACGTCGGTCCGTTCTCGTTCGCCAGCATGGCCTACTTCGCCTGCTTCTTTACTCCCGACGAAGTGCACTCCGCATGGGCCAGGGTCAGGGCTCGGGTCGTGCCCGCCTGAGTGCTACAGTGGGCGCGGAGACCTCATGCGTTCATTGTCCGCCACCATACTGCTCATCGCCTTGATGACGTCGTGCGACAACGCCGACTCCGACCCCTGCGAGGACGACCCAACCCTGCTCGAGTGCCTGCAGCCCGAGCTCGAAGTCTGCGATGACGGCGTAGACAACGACCTCGACGACCTCGTCGACTGCCTCGACTTCGACTGCATCGATGGCCCCGCATGCGTGGAGCCTCCGCTGCCGCCGTGGACCGTGTTCTTTGTCGAGGCTCGGTTTGGCTACGACCCGGTCCTTGATGCGGCCGTGAACTTCATCGACGAGAACGGGCTGCCCCAGCAGATCTGGCTGGCCTTTACCCTGGGCACTGAGGAGTACGTGGCGGCCTTCGATCCGCAGTACAAGTGCACCATCGTCATGAGGGCCCCCGGGCCGATTTCTCGCGCCACATGGACCGCAGACGCAGGTCAGTACTTTGCCTTCGAGATGCCCGCGGACTCCACCTTCGAGGACATCGACTGCAACGTCGGGGACCACGGCTATGCCGACGCCGCAGCCTTGCTAGGAGCCGCGACCTGGGGCGCTGCGCTGGGCCCCTGGGGTGTGGCGCCCGACGGAACCGACGTGCAGCAGCTGCTTCAGACTGGAGTCACGGCAGAGTTTGGGCAGTCGGTGTGGGACGACACCTACGCGCCGGTTGTCGTGGGAGCCGGCATCTATTGGGATGCGATGGCTGCCAACCCCGAGATTCCCAACGGGCTCATGCGTTGGAACTATGCCTATGGGCAGCAGGTCGATGCAGACATGGCACCCACCGGTTTCAATGTCTCGAATGCCGATATCGACGACGGCACCCCGCCCGAAGGCATCTACAACGTCGGTGTGCTGCTTGGACTGAACGCGCTGGGTCTGTACGCCAGGTAGGCTACTGGACGTACAGGAAGCCGCCCTGGGTCAGCGGATAGAAGTCGTCTTCGGTCGGCGCCGAGTACAGCAGGCTGTTCGGAACAGTCCAGGTCTGACCAGTCGCCATGATGACGCTGATGGACCAGCCTCCCGCCGGGATCGCGAGAGGATCGAGGACCGTATCCACCGTGCCGTCGGGGTTGTTGTGCAGGGCGCCAGGCAGCCAAATCAGATCGAGCGCCGAGAGCGGGGCGGGCACATTGGGCGGAGGCAGCTGACCAAAGGCCATCATCTGGGGATGGACCAGTGCCTGGGCGTTCCAAGACTCGCCAACGGCGAGGGCGCTGTCGTCGAAACCGATGGGTGCACCGGTGGTCTCGTCGAAGATGACCTCGCCCAAATAGGTGAGGAAGACGCTGGGACCGACATCGAAGAAGCCGAGGTCGCCGTATTCCGGGTGCGGGTCGGGCAGGCCATCGAGGTCGTTGTCGGCGACGATGGTCAGGAACGAGGTCTGGCAGGCCGCGGGGGCTTCGGGATCGTATGGACCCTCGAGCGAGTAGCTGAGGTCCGAGAGCTGGGCGTGGACCGGAGCCGCTTCGATGCGGAAGGTCTGCGGGATTGCCGGGGTATCGATGGCGGCTTGGCGGCTGACAATGGGCAGGACCTCGGGAAGCCAGAAGGCAGGCCGCTCGGTGGTCAGCTCAAGTGCCAGCGCGACCGTGACGTCGTCGAGAAGCTCGCCCCCAGAGACGCTGATGACCGCGAAGTCTGTGCTGGTGACGTCGGCGAGGTGTCCGCCGAGCAGGTCGCCGCAGGTGGCGCCAGAGAAGGCGTCGACCAACGGATGGAAGTCGTTGTCCATGTCCATGAAGCCGGTCAGGATGTACTCACCGTCCGGCACGTTGGAGATGGTGAAGGAGGCCGACTGCAAGCCGCCGCCTGAGCCGGTGAAGTCCTCGGCATTGACCGCCGCGAAGGTCAGGGGACGGCCCGTGCCTGCGGGAGGGCCCGGATTGCTGGCTTCGGTCAGCAGCAGAATGACGTTGGCCAGCTCGTCGGCTTCGACGCCGTTGGCGACCACCGTGCCTGAGATGACGTTGGGCAGCCCTTCGAAACCGTCTGGCGGCAGCGTGGGTGCTTCATAGTCGCAGCCAATGGCGAGGGTCAGAATCAGAGCGGGGAGGGAGGAGCGCATGGTCATCACCTAGAACTTGTACGAGACGGAGCCGAACAGGCGGGAGCCCACGAGCTGACCCGAGGGGTGCTCGCGGAATCGTCCCGACTCGCTCAGTGCGGTCGCGTTCCAGAGGGTGGCGGCGAATTCGAGATTCTCGTCGTTCATCGGCCGGTATGCGGCGCGTGCCGAGACCAGCGCCCGCGGTGGCACGCCGTACTGGTTGCCGACGATCTGGCCGGCATCGTCGAACTCGCGCAGGGTCCAGGTCTGTCCGCTCGCAAAGCCCAGCGAGCTGGACAGGTCGAAGCGGTAGGGGGTGCGGTAGGCGAAGCCGAGGTTGCTGCGCACCAGCGATGTGCCCGAGCCCTTGTTGGTGTGGACCACATCGCCGTTGGCGTCGCGACTGGACTCGCGAACCTGCTGCAGGTTGGAGTTCAAGTAGACGTCGACACCGTCGACGGGGAAGAGCTTCAGGTCGGCCTCGGCGCCGTAGCCCGTGAAGACCTCGGGCAGATTGGTCCAGCCCGATTTGCCGGCGATGTAGCCACCGGCCGGGTCATAGGGGGTGAAGGACGGCT
>CAYYHT010000463.1:1462-6476 GCA_964471355.1 uncultured Enterobacteriaceae bacterium | reverse complement strand
TCGACCCCTCTCTCCACCCGATTCGAGCACTTCGACCCCTCTCTCCATCCGATTCGAGCACTTCGACCCCTCTCTCCACCAGATTCGAGCACTTCGACCCCTCTCTCCACCAGATTCGGGCGGCGGCGAAGAACAGCGGGGCTCCGCTCGGCATCAACCCGGGCTAAGCACCGGCGCTAGGCCGCCCAGGGCCGCATCGACGCCGCATCCATTTCTTTGAAGGCGCGCTTGTAGTCCGCGAACTTGCCGCCAGCGTGCACTGCGCGCAGCACGGCCTCACCGGCCTCGGGTCCGCCTTGGGCCAGCATGTACTCGACCCAAGCCCACCGAGCCGAGGTCGGGCGAATGGTGGCCCGTTTGCGGTTGAGGCCCTTGTGGACCGCCTTGACACGGCGATCGACGACCGAAATGCCCGCGAAATCGGTCCCGTCCAGCGGGGTGTTGCGCTTGGCTACAAAGGGAGCGACCCCTAGAGCCACGGGGACGTACTGCGACAGCTCATTGGTGAAGCGGATCAGCTCGGCCATGTCGCCGTCGACCTCGCCTGGAACCCCCAGCATCATGTAGACCTTGAGGGTCTTAAAGCCCAGCTCGCCGGCCTGTTGAGCCACGGCCAGCAGGTCCTTCTCGGACGTGCCCTTGCTGATCAGCTTGCGCAGGGGGCCCGTGGCCGCATCGGACGCAGTCGTCAGGGTTCGCGCTCCTCCGGCTCTCAGAATTTCAGCAATGCGAGGGCGCCTGCGCAGCCGATCGGCACGCAGCGAAGACACACTCACTTGCCGGCCCGAGGCCGACACCCGCTCCAGCAGCTCGACCAGCTGCGGATGATCGCTGATGGCCGCACCGACAAAGCCCACTTTCGGAGCTGCTTGCGGAACCAGGTCCATGATGCGGTCGGGGGTCACAAGGCGCATGCCGCCGTTGGTCGTGCGGCGCATGACACAGAAGGTGCACATGCGGTGGCAGCCCCGCTCGCCCTCGATCAAGAACATGTTCGACAGCTCGGTGTGCGGAGCCAAGATGATGCTGCGGGCGGGCAGCAGCGCGTCGGTGGCCTTGGCAATGGCCGGCAGCTGTGTGCCGTGGCGCTCGGGCACATAGGCTCCTGGCAGCTTGACCACCTCGTCGAGGAAGGAGCCGCGGGAGTCGCAATCAAAGAAGGCTTCGGCAGCCACCGGTGCGGTCTCCTCGGCTTCTCCGAGCAGCATCGCGTCCACAAAGGGGGCACATGGCAGTGGATTGCTCATGGTGATGGGTCCGCCAAGGATCACCATCGGATCGCCGGGGCCGCGGTCTTCACGTCGGGGCGGAATGCCCGCGAGCTCCAGCAGCTCGATCAGGCCCGCCACTTCGAGCTCATAGGCCAGCGACACCATCAGCAGCGGGAACTCCGACAGCGGCGTCTCGGTCTCGTACGAAAAGGGCGATGTCTTGGTTGCCCGGTAGGCATCGGTGTCTTCAGGAAGGAAGACGCGCTCCGCTGCGAGCCCCACGTCCCACAGCCGAGACAGAATCCACTGGTAGCCTAGCGAGCTCATGCCCACGCGGTACGGCGACGGATAGCACAGGGCAATCCTACGATCTCCGGGAGCAAAAGCCGGACCCGTCTCGCTTGCACGGCGCTCACGCACCGCTTGGATGTGGTCCCACTGCGAAGCCATGGGACGGTTGTAACGTCAGCGAGGGTTACAATGCCGGCGCATCCCCGCCAGAGACCTGCCCGAATGACCCTGCTCCTCTCCCTCCTCCTCCTCGCACCTGCCGCCTTCGCCGACGACGTGAAGCAAGAGTTCGTCTGGGACATCCACCTCGACGGCCAAAAGGTCGGCGAGCGCAGCATGACCGTGAAGTACCTGCCCGACGAGAACGGCACGCGACGGGTCATCGAGTCCCTGACCCACATCGACGCCACCGCCAAAGGCGTCCCCTACACCTTCGAGCAGCGCCTGACCGCCCACGCCGGCGACGATCCCGCCAGCTTCCACAGCGTCGTCAAAGACAACGGCACCCCGCGCGAGATTCAGGGCCGCTACAGCCCCATTGGCTGGACAGTCACCGTCGTCGAGCGCGGCCGCACGCGCACCTGGGACATGGAGGCCACGCAGATCGACATCAGTAGCGCCGACCTGCTCGACCCCGAGACCCGCGTTCCTCTGTCTGGCTACGAAAACGTGCAGCTGCTCTCGGTCGAGACAGGTGCTGTCATGACGGGCGAGGTCGTCAACAGCGGTGCCTCTGACCTCGACATTGGCGGAACCAAGGTGCCGACCAACAAGATCGCTTGGCAAGCCGACACCGGAAACACCACGCTCTACTACACGTCTGATGGTGTGCTGGTCAGCTACGAGATGGCCATTCTGGGCAAGTCCCTGATCGCCAAGCTGCGCGAGCTGCCGCCTCCAGGCGTCGATGACGCTCCGTTGATGAACGCCAGCGCAGGCATCACGGAAACAGACCTCTGAGACGCGCTTGGCTTGTGTGGAGCTGGTTGATGGCGGCGCTATTCTTTGCGCCCGCCGCCCTCGCCGAGCCACCGACCATCGCCATCTTGGTGTTCGCCAACAACACCGGAGACGAGACCTTCGACGCCCTCGGACGCGGGCTCGCGGACATGTTGGTCACCGACCTGTCCCACGCCGAGGGCATTCAGCTGGTCGAGCGCGCCCGGCTGCAAGAGATTCTCGACGAGATGCAGCTAGGAGAGGGCGGCTACCTCGACCCCAAGACCGCAGCCAAGATGGGCAAGGGTGTGGGCGCCAAGTGGGTGTTGACCGGCAGCGTCAGCGCCATGAACCCGCAGATGCGACTCGACGCGCGGGTGGTCGAGGTCGAGACCAGCGCCGTGCTGACGGCAACCGAGACGACCGGCTCCCAAAAGGAGTTCTTCTTGCTCGAGAAGGAGCTGGCCACCGACATCCTCTCCAACCTTGAGGTCACAGTCACGGCACGAGAGTCGGCCCGCATCGGCCGCGTCGCCACCGAGAACTTCGACGCGTTCATGGCCTATTCCGAGGGCCTGGCCGCCATGGATGCCGGCAAGCTGGACGAGGCGGCAAAGAAGCTCGACGAGGCCCTGTCGCACGACGACCGATTCGAGGCGGCCGACACCGTGCTTGCGGCCCTTAGGACGCGGCTGTCGAAGTTCGAAGACAAGCGCGCAGAGCTGATGGACGAAGACGCCAAGCGCACCATCGCCGCGCTGGACGACATCATCAAGCGGGACGCCAGGGACGAGATTCCGGCACTCATGACCGCCTTGATGCCACGCCAGATGTCCATGTCGACCGGCACCCGTCGCGCCATCAGCAAAAAACTGCTGGACATGGAGCTGTCCGAGGACGTCCGGGTCGGCGTGTACCCGTCCGCGGCGTCGGTCAATGAGTGGGCCACCTTCGACTATGTCATGGCCAGCTGGCAGGCGGGATACCGAGCCGATGTGCTCACCTATGGGGACGCATTTCTCGAGCGATATCCGGCGTCGATCTGGGCCCAATCCGTGCGCACCCCGGTCGACCAAGTGCTCGATCTGATTGCAGCCGAAAAGCGCGCCCGAGGCGAGAAAGAGAAAGCCCTCGATCGCGCCGAGCTTGAAGCCCACGAGCTGCACTGCAATCAGTCACCGAGTGCCCAGATCAAGCTCGAGGCGTGCCGCGGCTACGTTCAGCTCGCCCAGAGTCGAGGCGTGCTCGACGATGGCGATGGGGACGACTGGTGGCGACCCGCCCAACATCTGGGCGATGACAAGGAGCTCAGGCGGTTCGTGGCCTGGGCCAAGAAAGAGAAGCGCGACGAAGATGTGCGGGACGGCGAGAGCGCCCTGACGCGCCTGGAGCGCAACCGCAAGCGGCTGGCAGACACCGACGTTGCCGCCAAGCTGGCCGACGCCGAAGATGGCTGGGACTACGTTCGCATGGCGCGCTTGTACGAAGACGTTGGGCGGTTCGAAGACGCTTTCGCGGTGCTCGAAAAGGGACACAAGGCCTATCCCAAGGACCAGAAGACCTGGGAGGAGTCCACGTCGATGGCCCAAGATGCCGGCGATCTGGAGCGCTTGCGCCTCTACATGGAACAGATGCAGAAGAACGATCTGAGCCTGCGCGAGGCCAAAGAAGACCTCGAGCGGCTCGAGCGGACCCTTCGCTACATGCCACGAGTGGACGCCCACCTGATCCGAGAGCGGGCGATGGCCCTGTCCAAGCTCAAGCTGCACGCCCAGACCGCGGAGCACTGGACCCAGCTCGCCGACGAGTACCCGTCCTACCCGCTGTGCAGCCGCACCTGTGCGCGTCAGATTGCCGCTGTGTCCTGGAGTCAATCGATGACGCCCGATCAGAACGTCAAGGCCCGCGAGCAGTGGCAGAAGATCCTCACCGACGACCCCGAGTCCGACGAGGCACGCACGGCAAAAGCCATGATCCGGACGCTTCCGCGCTAGCGGACTCAAGGGCGATGCCTCACGCCCGACAGGTGGTCCAGGCGATCCCCCGTTAGGCGGGCGCCTCTCGGAGGCCAGATGTCCCGTTCGTCCAAGCTACTCGACCGCGCTGTGAAGGTAATTCCCGGCGGAGTGAACTCCCCTGTTCGAGCCTTCAAGGCCGTTGGAGGCGAACCGCCATTCATCGCACGTGGCGAAGGCACCGAGATCATCGACGAGGAGGGGCATCGCTACGTCGACCTCGTCGCCTCATGGGGAGCCCTGATTCTGGGTCATGCCGATCCGCTCGTGCTTGGGGCCGTCACCGCGGCCGCAGCCCGAGGGAGCTCCTTTGGCGCCCCGACGGCCGGTGAAGTCGACTTCGCCGAAGCCATCTGCGCACGCATCGACAGCATCGACATGGTGCGTCTGTGCAGCAGCGGAACCGAAGCCACCATGCACGCCATCCGCTTGGCGCGCGGTCACACCGGACGCGACCTCATCGTCAAGATGACCGGCTGCTACCACGGTGCCCACGACAGCGTGCTCGTCGCTGCGGGCAGTGGTGCCGCAACCTTCGGAACCCCGTCCTCTCCCGGC
>CAYYHT010000463.1:0-1452 GCA_964471355.1 uncultured Enterobacteriaceae bacterium | reverse complement strand
TGCACCCTGCTGGCCCCCTTCAACGACGCCGAAGCCGCAGCCGCCCTCTTTGAGAAGCATGGCGACCGCATCGCCGGCATCATCCTCGAGCCCATCGCCGGCAACATGGGCTGCATCCCACCCCAGCCCGGCTACCTGCAGGCCCTGCGCGACCTGTGCGACAAGGCTGGCTCAGTCCTGATCTTCGACGAGGTCATGTGCGGCCTGCGCGTCGGCCCCAACGGCACCGCCCAGGACCTGTACGGAATCACCCCCGACCTGACCTGCCTGGGCAAGATCATCGGCGGTGGCTTCCCGCTGGCTGCGTTTGGTGGCAAGCGCGAGATCATGAGCAAGCTCGCTCCCGCCGGTCCGATCTACCAAGCCGGCACCCTGTCCGGAAACCCGGTGGCCGTGGCCGCCGGCCTCGCGACGCTCAGCCAGCTTGGCTCCGATGAATACGCTCGGCTCGAGCAGATTGGCGCTGCGGTCGAAGCTGGGCTGCAAGACGCGGTCGCCTACCACGGAAATGTCAGCTTCAGCCGCGTTGGCAGCATGTTCACCGTGTTCTTCCGGTCGTCCACTCCGACCAACTTCGACCAGGTCGCCGAGTGCGACATGGACGAGTTCGGACGCTTCTTCCAGGCGTGCTTGGCCAACGGCGTCTACATGCCGCCGTCTCAGTACGAAGCCACCTTCCTGTCGCCTCGACTGACCGATGCCCAGGTGGCTCAGATCGTCGAGGGGCTGTCCGCGGCCATCGTCGCGGCCGAGCTGTAGGTCCTACGACGGCAGAAGCGGCTTGAACTTGCGCCGCTTTGGCTTGGCCGGTTTTGTGGGCTCTTCTTTGGACTTGGCCTGAAGCGGCGGTCCCGGATGCGACTCCACTGGCGCCATCGCCGGGGACTTGGGCCGGGCCGGAGCCTTTTTGGTGCGGACCTTGGGAGCATCGATGGCCAGGCCGGCCTTGAGCACGCGAATGCCCCAGACGTTGCCCTTGAGGTCCTCGTCTCCCGCCCGTCCAAAGGTCCAGCCAACCCCATCGATGAAGCGCTCGACCAGGGGGTAGCTCTCTTGGTAGCCCGAGCTGGTCTTCTTGGAATCGAAGGGGTCGAGGGCGTCGAGGTCGGGAATGCGAACCCCGGGCATGGGCGACTTGGTGCCAGGGACGGTCTGGCCCTCGAGCAGGCGCACGGCCCGCCATGTGTGCTGCTGCCAGTCGGGTCCCGGCTGGGTCATGAAGACCACCGTCGTGCCGATCGGAGCCCGGATGACCATCGAGCGGATGCTGCTTGGACCGGGGTCGCCGCGTCTTCCGCGCAGAGACAGGCGAACGGCGTTCTTGCCTCCGATCATGTTGGTGGCGGTATAGAACATGAACGCAGCCTTGATGCGCTCGGGGATTTCCCAGGTGATCGGCACTGGTAGACCTCCTATCGGCTAGATCGCGCGGCCGCGCGATCAGACAATAGG
>CAYYHT010000462.1:0-6487 GCA_964471355.1 uncultured Enterobacteriaceae bacterium | reverse complement strand
ATCACTGACATCGCCGACACCGACGATGATGGCGACGGCGTGCTGACCTCGACCGAAGCCGGACGAGATACAGATGGCGACGGCATCGACGACAACCTCGACGACGACGACGACGGGGACGGCGTGCTCACCATCGACGAGGACTTGGATGGCGACGGAAACCCCGCCAACGACGATGCCAACGGAGACGGCATTCCCGCCTACCTCGACCATGTCGAGCCCAATCCCCCGGACACCGACACTGATGGCGACGGCATCCTCGACCATGAAGAGGAAGAACTGGGTTCGGACCCCACCAACGCGGACACCGATGGCGACGGCATCTCCGACGGGGACGAGCTCGGAACACTCGAGTCGCCCACGGACAGCGATGGCGACGGTACCCCCGACCTGCTCGACACCGACGACGACGGCGACGGCATCCCGACCGCCGACGAAGGCAGCGCGGACACCGACGGCGACGGCACTCCGGACAGACTCGACACCGATAGCGATGGCGATGGCGTCGCAGACGCGGCCGAGAGTGACGGGGATATCGACGGCGATGGAATCCCCGACGCCCTAGACAACCGCACCGACACGACCCTTCAGCAAGCACAGACCCAAGATTATGGCCTGGGCTGCACGACGTCGGGCTCCTCTGGCGGAACCGGAAGCTTGGTGCTGCTCGCAATGCTCGGCCTGCGACGACGCCAGCGGTGACGTTCACAGACGCTCCGTCCCTTCCGGACTGGATTGCCCAGCAGTATCCCTTCAGACGCCGCATGCTTCAGCGTGCGGACGGCACCTCCATCCACTTCGTCGACGAGGGCGAGGGGCCAGCGGTGGTTCTGTTTCACGGCAATCCGATGTGGGGCTACCTGTGGCGCAAGGTCGTGCGCGCACTGCATGGCAGCAATCTGCGCGTCATCGTGCCGGACCTTCTGGGATGCGGTCTGTCGACCAAGCTACGGCACCCGCGCGAGCACCAATTGCTGACCCACATCGATGCCATCGTCGACCTCGTCGATGCGCTCGAGCTGCCCGAGTTCGTGATCGCCGGCCAGGACTGGGGCGGCCCAGTGGCCGCGGGTGTGGCGTGGAAGCGACCCGACCGCATTCGAGGCGCGCTGTTCGCCAACACCGCCGTCATTTCACCGAAACGCCCGTTCCGCAGCAAAGCCTTCCATCGCTTCAGCCACATGCGCGGCGTGAGCGATCTCGTGTTCCGCGGCTTCGGATTCCCGCTGCAGACACTTCAGTTCGCCCAGGGAGACCGCGCCAGCCTGGGTCGAGCCGAACGTGCGGCCTACAAGTGGCCGTTCCGCAGGTTCGCCGACCGTGCCGCTCCGCTCGGGCTCGCGCGAATGGTGCCCAACGCCGAGGACCATCCCACCACCGCGGTGTTGGATGCGATCGATGCCGAATGGGTCCGGCCCTTCAACAAGCCCGTGCGCATGGTGTGGGGCATGTCAGACCCCATCCTGGGACGCGCCGGACGTCGCATGCAGCGCGCCTTCCCACAGGCGCCCATGCTCGAGACCCGCGCCGGCCACTTCTTGCAGGAAGAAGTACCTGAGCTGCTCGCCGAGGCGCTGCGCGATCTAAGCTGACGGACTCTATGGAGGCCCGATGGCCGTCGAAGTGCTCTCGTCCCTGCGCCATGAATGCACCGCATGTGGTGGTTCCTGCCAGGGCTCCCACGCCTACCTGCTCAATCAAGGTGAGGTAGACACCGTGCTCAAGCAAGCCGCCGAGCTGGGGGTGGCCAACCCAATCGAGGACGGTCACCTCACCCAAGTGAAAGGTCGATGCGCCTTTCTCGATGCGGACAACCTGTGCCGCATCCACCGCGAGTACGGCTTTGAGAGCAAGCCCCTGGTGTGCAAGCAGTACCCCATGGTGGCGCTGCGAACCGAGACGGGTCTGCGCGCGGGGGTCGACCCGGGCTGCTACTCGGTGATGGCCACCCAGCACACAGCGGACGAAGTGAGCAACGAAAACCTGGTTGCTCACCGCATGGACCTGCCCAACGAGCAGGAGCTGAAGATGGAGCAGGCCTTTCTGGACCGCACCGACGTTGAGGGCATGACTGTCGCCGCGGCGTTGTTCCTGGTGACTGGAAAGCCGGCGGACCACACGGGATTGCCCGCGGGCTTCGCGAAGCGGCTGATTGTCGCGCTGCAGAAGTCCGGTCTGGGTCTGCTCGTTGAGCTTCCCGACACCCCACCCAAGATGCGTGCGGCACTCGCTCCGGTCACGGACGCCTTCGATTCCTGGGATCCCGACAATCCACCTCCTTGGCCCTGTCTCGACGCCGAAGCCGAGGCCTACGCCGTCGATGTGGTGCGCCGGATGGTTCACCTTCGCCTAGCGTCACAGAGCGTGCCGGTGGTCGCCGGCGTCGCCCTGCTGACGCTGTCCGGGATCATCGCCGCAGCATGGGCCAACCCTGAGCATGACGCGCTTTCCAAGGCCGTTCCTGCTTGGTGCCGCGCCATCCGAGTCCGGCCGTTCTGGATGTCCATCTGCCCAGACGGCGCGGCTTTGCAACACCTTGCAACAGGCTAGCTGAACCCGCCTGCAGGACAATGTCAGAGGGTTTGTTGCCCTGCCCCCACGACCGGCTTCATAACGTCGGTTGCAAAATTATAACGGCCGTTATAATTAGGTGGCATTGGAGAACGAAATGTCTGACTACGACGTGATTGTGATTGGTTCTGGAGCCGGCGGGCTGACCGCCGCACTCGCCTTCGCACGCAGCGGCAAGAAGGTGATGGTGTTTGAACAGCACTACCTGCCAGGTGGCTGGTGCCACTCCTTCCCGCTCAACGGCTTCTCGTTCAGTCCGGGCGTCCACTACATCGGCGAGATGGAGCAGGGCGGCCAGATGCGTCGCATCTACGAAGGGCTCGGCATCGCGAACGACCTGCCGTTCATGGAGCTCAATCCCGACGGCTATGACCACATTCAAATCGGCAACGACAAGTTCGACATCCCCAAGGGAAAAGACAACTTCCGCGCCCGACTCAAGGCCCGCTTCCCCCACGAAGCCAGTGGCATCGACAAATACATGGACACCATCGCGACCATCAGCGCCGAGCTGATGGAGGGCGCCAAGGTCCGCAACAACTACGACGCGTTGCGCATGCCCTGGCGCATGCGGCACGTCATTCGGCACGCGTTCACCCCGCTGGGCAGCTTTGTCGACAAGCTGGTCACCGACCCGCTGCTGCGCTCCATCCTGACCATCCAGGCTGGGGACCATGGTCTGGGGCCAAATCGCGCTCCCCTGGTCGTCCACGCTGCGGTTCAGGGCCACTACTTCGGCGGCGGCTTCTATCCAAAGGGTGGCGCCCGCTCGATTCCAAAGGCCTACATCAAGGCCCTGCGCGCTCATGGCGGCAACATCAAGGTGAACGCACCGGTCTCGAAGATCCTCATCGAGAAGGGCCGTGCCATCGGCATCCGCCTCGAGGACGGCACCGAGGTCAGCGCCGACATCGTCGTGACCAACGCCGATCCGGGCATCACCTGGGGCAAGCTGATCGAGCGCGAAAACCTCAACTGGATGATGCGGCGCCGCATGGACAACATCCGCTGGTCGGTCTCGGCCCTGTCGCTGTTCTTCGCTGTCGACATGGACCTGCGCGCAGCGGGCATGGACTCCGGCAACTATTGGTACAGCCGCCAGGCCAGCGTCGAGGACTTCTATACCTACGCCGACCGCCGGGACTTGACGGACGCCCCGCAGACTCCAGGTTGTTTCCTGACCGCCACCACGCTCAAGGACCCAACCAAGCGACGCGACGGCCTGCACACCCTCGAGAGCTTCTCGTTCGTGCATCCAGACACGTTCAAGAAGTGGCAAGCGACCAAGCATGGCGGCCGGCCGGGCGAGTACGAGGGCTTCAAGGCACGCCTGACCGATCGCATGTTCGAGACCATCCACGAGATCATGCCCGGCATGCGCGATCACGTCGTCTTCGAGACCCTCGGCACACCGCTGACCAACGTGCACTACGTCGCCGCAACCGAGGGCAACCTGTACGGCACCGAAAAGACACTGTTCAACCTGGGGCCGTTCGGCTTCCCCATCACGACGCACATCAAGGGCCTGTACCAGTGCGGCCAATCGACCATCGGGCATGGCGTGGCTGGAGTCACCAACTCGGGACTACTCGCCGCCGCCGAGGCTCTCGGCTGCCACCACAGCGAGTTCCTGACCGCAACCGGCCAAGACCTCAAGATCTACCAAGCCGACGATATGCGTGACTGGCCCGAGAGCATGAAGCGGAAGGTCCGCGGGAGCAAAGCCGCTGCGTAGTCCAGCCACAGGTTCGATTCACAGCGTCAGGGATCTGCGGCGGTCGCAGATCCTGGTCGAGGCTCGAGCGCTTATCGCCGAGCGAGGTCTCGACGGTCTGACGTTCGGCGCTCTAGAAAAGCGTCTGGCGTTCACCCGCGGGGTCATCACCTACCACTTCAAGAACAAAGAAGAGATCCTGCACGCGGTGCTCGACCACGCCATCGAGCTGATCCACGAGTCGACAGTCGCCAACGTCGAGCAGCATCAGACAGCCAGCGACCGCGTGCGGGCCGCCATCGGGGCTGTCGTCATGGGCTTTTTGGGCAAGAAGGAAGCCGGCATTGTGCTCATCTCGTTCTGGAGCCGAATCTTGGTCGCGCCTCACATCGCCGACAAGAACGCGGGGCTGTACCGCCGCTACCGTCGCCAGAGCGCGTCGCTGATCGACCAAGGCAAGGCCAGCGGCGAATTCAGCCAGGCCATCGATACTGAAGTCGCCGCCGCCATCGTCGTCGGCATCACCATCGGCATCGTTACCCAGGTCTACTTCGAAGAAGACGCGGTCGACGTCACGCGCGCCATCAAGCAGGGTGGTGACAGCGTTGTCAGCTGGCTCAAGAGCCCACCACCGCCCTAGCTCTAGCGCTAGAAGGGCTCTCCAAACTCTTCAGTAGCGAAATCGTCGAGGGCGGTCAGGGCCAGCTCCGCCGCCGCGGTGCCCTTGCGAAGCAGCTTCTTGGCTGCGCTCGCTGCGTCGGGCGGGTTGCCCTTGTTCACCGCCGTCGCCAGCGCCTGGTAGTCCCGAACGGCCTTCAGCTCCCCGGCAAATGCGTTGACGATCTCCTTCATTAGAGTGGTCAGCGGTGGTCGCAGCCGATTGAACGTGAACTGGAACGCGACGTTTTCACTTCCTCGTACCGTGGTCTGCCAAAACTCGAAGGACAGGTGCCGTAGACGCTCCAAATCGCCCTTGTGCGCCTTCATCTGGCCCACAATGCCCGACAGCTCGGTGCCGATGTCCCGGCCTCCTCGACTGGCCGAGAGGCGCGCAATGGGGGGCAGAATCGCAGCCCGCATCTCAAGCAAGCTGCGGGCCACCGTGACCACCATGCGGCCATCACTCGCCAGTAGCATGGGCCCCAACAAGTCGAGGCCCGCGCTCGACCGGTAGTCCAGCACTCGCGTGGCCCCCCCCTGGTGAATGCGCACCAGCCCGGAGTGCTCGAGCTGCTTGAGCCCTTCACGTACCGCTCCCCGATTCACCTGCAGCATCTCGGAGAGAACGCGCTCCGATGGCAGCGACTCTCCAGCGGCCACATCGCCCGCGAGAATCTGGTCGCGGACCTGCTCGTAGACCAAGGTTGCAAGCGAAACACGCTGAACTGGCTTGAAAGGACTCATATCGTCAGCTTATCAACTGGTCAGACCATCGTGCAACCCTGCCGCATACCGATCCACAAACCAAGGCGATTCTGCGTATGATGCACGGGTGAACCGCATACACCGGCTCGGACTCGCCCTATTTCTGGCCCTCGCCTGCCCTCAGCTGTCGTTTGCTCAGGAGCCTGGCACCCCAGAAGCGGACGCCCGCGCCAAAGAGCTGTTCGGCAACGGCGACCGCCTGTACCAAGACGGCCTCTATGAAGAGGCTGCGTTGGCTTGGGAAGAGGCATATCGGCTGTCCAAGCGCGAGCTGCTGCTGTTCAATCTCGCCAACTGCTATGAGCGAATGGGTCGCCTGGACGAGGCCCTCGATCACTTGAATCAGTACCGAGCCTTCGCCGCCGCCGACGAGTCCGAACAACTTGAGCGACGCATCGCGGCGCTCGAGAAGCGCATCAAGAGCCTGCCTGTCGAGCCCGATCCCGATCCCGATCCACCACCGCCCGATCCCGACCCACCGCCGCCCGACGTTGTGCCCGACCCGATTCCTGAACCCGAGCCCGAACCCTCCGGCCTCCCCGTCGCGCTACCCGTCGGCGTGGCCGGCGCGGGCATCGTCACTATGGGCATCGGCATGGTCATCGCCAGCTCGGGCAACAAGGCCAGACAGACTGGCCTGGACCAGGAATGCGCGACCCATCCTGGCGGGGACACCCTGTGCCAGTCTGGGGCCGCCGAGTTCTTTGCAGACGCTCAGAGCGCCGGATCCACATCGACCTTGCTGCTGATCGGCGGTGGCGTGCTGACGGTCACTGG
>CAYYHT010000461.1:0-6489 GCA_964471355.1 uncultured Enterobacteriaceae bacterium | reverse complement strand
TCCGACAACCCCGATTTCTCTCGGGTTGCCGAGGCCTTTGGCATTCCGGCAATCCGTCTCGACCGCGCAGCCGATGAGGTTGCGACGATCGAGCGAATCCTCACCGAGCCTGGGCCACTTCTGGTCCACGTGCTCATCGATCCCATGGCCAATGTCTGGCCTTTCATCCCACCCGGCGCATCCAATTCCGAGATGCTGGAGGAAGCACGATGACCCATCACCTGAACCTGGAAGTGAGCCGAACCGACGGGGTGCTGAACCGCGTCCTCGGAATGGCTGAGCGCCGCGGCTGGACTCCCGAGTCATTCAATGCCGAGCCGACCGGCGAGGGGACCTTCAACCTCGCCCTGACTGTGCGCGGAGAGCGTCCGATCGAGCTGTTGATTCGGCAGCTGGACAAGCTGTTCGATGTGCTGTTCATCGAGCTCGACATCATCACAGAGGAAAGAGAGGCCCTGACACGGGGTGCCCTGCGCCTCGCCAACACAAGCAGCGAGCTGCGTCTGGCCGAAGGTGCATCATGAAGATTTGGTTCAACGGACAACTGCACACACGCGACACCATCGAACGGGGGCTGCTGGAGCAGGGCCTGCACTACGGAACGGGGGTCTTCGAGGGCATCCGCGCCTACGCCACGCCCAGGGGCCCGGCCATCTTCAGGCTGGCCGAGCACATGGACCGCATGGAGCGCGGTGCGCAAAAATTGAACATGACCATCGATCGCGAGGGCATGGAGAACGCCATGCAGACCCTGCTGTTCGAGAACGAGCTGGATAACGCCTATATCCGCCCCATTGCCTACTATGGGGGCGGTCCGCTGCACCTCGATACCCACGACCTGCAGACACGGCAAGCGGTGGCGACTCTGCCCTGGAAGAGCCACCTGGGCGAGGACAAGGCAGACCTCGGCGTGCGCATGATGATCAGCTCCATGCGCAAGAACAGCTGCCGAGCGATTCCAGCGCTCAAGCTGTGCGGCGGATACGTCAACGCCATCATCGCCAAGCTCGAAGCCACCCGCGCTGGCTTTGACGAGGCTCTGTTCCTCGATGACGACGGCCGAGTGGTCGAAGCGACAGCCGAGAACCTGTTCATGGTCAAGGATGGCCAGGTCACCAGCATCGAGCATCCGGACGCGCTTCCGGGCATCACGCGGGACACGATTCGGGAGCTGTCCGGTGGTGACCGACGCTCGGTCAAGATCGCCGAGCTGCTCGATGCCGACGAGATCTTCCTCACCGGTACCAGCGCCGAGGTGGCGCCAATCACCCAGCTCAACGAGCGCCGGTACAAGATTGGACCCATCACGCGGGATCTGGCGGCGACCTACCGGGACATTGTCGGCGGACGCGACAGCGGCTTTGATCGGTGGTTGACCTACGCTGAACCCGGGCGGCTGGCCGCGAAGTAGCTAGCCCTGGCCTCGGGCCGTCGGGTCACCCATGCTGATGCCGACGGTCCGCACGTGATCATCGGACACGAGGTTCGCTCCGGTCTCTTCGATCGAGTCCGGTACTCCGTCCACCAGCGGCAGGAAGATGCGAAAGTCGGTGCCAAGTCCGGGCACGGACTCGACATCAATGTCCCCTCCGTGCTGCTTTACGGCGCCGTAGACGGTGGCCAGGCCAATGCCGCTGCCCCCATCTCCCTTTGATGTGAAGTAGGGGTCGAAGATGCGGTCCATGATCTCGGGGGGGATGCCCGTGCCGGTATCGGCGACGTGCAGCACCACCCACGCGTCGGATGTGACGAAGCTCGGCCTGAAGGCGCAGTCGGCGATGGGCTGGAGCGAGACCGACAGCTGGCCGCCATCGGGCATGGCGTCCACGGCGTTGACGCACAGATTCATGACGACCTGGGTCAGCTCGACCCGGGTGCCGAGTACCTCCATCGAACCCGACATGTTGGGGCGGATCTCGATGGACGCCGGAGCAGACGCTCGCACCAGCCGCAGCACGTCGGTGACCACGCTTGCGAGATCGATCTGCTCCCGGACGGCCCGCTTGTTCGCCGCAAAGGTGCACAGCTGCTGGGCGAGCATGCGCCCGTGTTCGAGGCTGCTGTTGATGTCCTCGAGTGCCTCGAGCACCTCGGGGTTGCCCTCGGCGCACTCCTCTCGAAGCCATGAGATGTGGCACAGCGCGGCAAAGAGCACGTTGTTGAAGTCGTGAGCCACACCCGCCGATAGGCGGCCCAGGCTCTGAAGTCGCTCTGAGCGTTCCTCGTACACCTCGTCCTCAGTGGCGAAGGTGAACAGCAGCATCAGGCGACGGCCCAGGCGCACGCGGTCCCCAGGCTTGAGCAGGCGCTTTGATGTCAGCGCCCGATCGTTGACGCTGACGCCGTTGCGAGAGTCGAGGTCTGTCAGCCACCAGCCAAGCGGCGTTCGTTCCAGCTTCGCGTGACGACGAGAGACGTCGACGCCTTCGATGATGATTTCGCAGGCGCGATCCCGACCGATGACGGTGCGCTTCTTGAGCCTCCATCTGCGGCCTACTTGTCCACCGTCGATCACGATGAGTAGCGGTTGCCCGCGGACTGGAGCAGCGACCAAAGTAGTGAGTGTCTTCGACAGGCTGACCCCCCTGCCACGCCTATCGGAAGCGCCCTGACCGACTTGAGGCTGACTTTGAGCCAATTTGGGCGGTATGATGGGGGACGTTTCGGCTCTCTCTGAGCTTCTGGAGTCACAATGCGCACTCTCCTTCTCTTGGCGGCCATCGCTTGGTCCAGCGTCGCAAGCGCCCAGGACTTCTCGTTGTTGTTCGACGAAGATCGCCTGATGGACCAGATCTCGGTCGATGCCCCCGGTCGCTATGAGCTGCTGCTCAAGATCCGCGCCAAAGACACCAACGAGTACTACAAGCACCTGCACTGGACGTGGGGCGCGCTCTACGTCGAGACCAACCCCGAGATCAAGCAGCTGAACCAGGACGTCTGGGAGCTGACCATGCTGCTCGAGACACTCGGCCACGAGTACTACGACCTCGCAGCCCCCGAGCGCAGCAGCCTCCGCCACGAGATGAGCAACATTGCCGGTGACTTGAACAAGTCCCGCCGCGACGTCATCGAGCTGCGGCTGACCGAGCTCGATCTGCGCATCAAGGCCCTGCACGGCCAGCTTGAACGCATGGACACCCACGAAGAGCGCCGCGTCGAGAGCATGGTGCGCAGCAGCCTCAAGGTCGCGCGCCGCTAGTCGCCCCTCCTTGCCGGATCGATCTGGTATCCTCTCCGACCCGAAATCCGTGAGAGGGCACCGTGACGACTCCGACCATCATCTATACGCACACCGACGAAGCACCAGCGCTGGCTACTCGGGCTTTTTTGCCGATCGTCCGGGCATTTACGACCGCCGTCGGTGTCGAGGTCGAGATTCGAGACATCTCGCTGACCGGGCGCATTGTGGCCAAGTTCGGCGACTACCTGACCCCCGAACAGCAGGCTCCCGATGCCCTCGCCGAGCTTGGCGCCCTGGCACTGACCCCTGACGCAAACATCATCAAGCTGCCCAACATCTCGGCATCGGTGCCGCAGCTCAAGTCGGCCATCAGCGAGCTGCAAGGCAGTGGCTACGCGCTTCCCGACTACCCTGACGACCCCCAGACCGACGCCGAGCGCACCCTGCAGGCTCGCTACAACAAGATCAAGGGCAGTGCGGTCAATCCCGTGCTGCGCGAGGGCAACTCGGACCGACGCGCCCCCAAGGCGGTCAAGGCCTATGCGCGCAACAACCCGCACCCCATGGGCGCGTGGGCCAGCGATTCCAAGACCCACGTGTCGACAATGAGTGGCGGTGACTTCTACGCCAACGAGCAGTCGGTCTGTGTCGACGCAGCCACGACTGTGCGCATCCAGCACACGGCTGCCGACGGCTCGGTCACGGTGCTCAAAGATGGCCTAGCGCTCGAGGCCGGCGAGATCATCGATGGCACCTACATGAGCAAGAGCGCGCTGATTGCCTTCCTGCAGGCCCAGGTGGCCGATGCGCGAGACAAGGGCGTGCTGTTCTCGCTGCACATGAAAGCAACGATGATGAAGGTCAGCGACCCGATCATCTTCGGACACGGCGTGAACGTCTATTTCGCCGACCTGTTCGCCAAGCATGGCGCGACCTTCGATGAGCTTGGCGTCGACGTACGCAATGGCTTCGGTGACCTCGTCGCTAAGCTCGCTGAGCTTCCGGCAGACCAAGCGGCCGCCATCGAGGCTGACATCGAAGCGGCCTACGCGGCCGGGCCCGACTTGGCCATGGTCAATTCCGACAAGGGCATCACGGGCCTTCACGTGCCCAGCGACGTCATCATCGATGCGTCCATGCCAGCCATGATTCGCACCTCGGGTGGCATGTGGAACGCAGCGGGCAAGCTTCAGGACTGCAAGGCCACGATTCCCGACAGCAGCTACGCGGGTGTCTACCAGGCTGTCATCGACGACTGCATCAAGCATGGTGCCTATGACCCAACCACCATGGGCAGCGTCTCCAATGTGGGCCTGATGGCCAAAAAGGCCGAGGAATATGGGTCGCATGACAAGACCTTCGAAGTGGCGGCCGATGGCACCATCGAGATCATCGATGCGAATGGAACTGCGCTCACCAGTCACGCGGTCAGCAAGGGCGACATCTGGCGTGCCTGCCAGGTCAAAGATGCTCCGGTCCGTGACTGGGTCAAGCTGGCTGTCAGTCGCGCTCGCGCCACCGGTGTGCCGGCTGTGTTTTGGCTCGACGCGGACCGTGCGCACGATGCGCAGCTCATCGCCAAGGTCAACGCCTACCTGCTCGGCCACAACACCGACGGACTCGAGATTCTGATTCAGGCTCCGGTGGCCGCCACCCAGCTGTCGATTGAGCGCATCCGCGAGGGCAAGGACACGGTCTCGGTGACCGGCAACGTGCTGCGCGACTACCTGACCGACCTGTTCCCGATCCTCGAGGTCGGCACCAGCGCCAAGATGCTGTCCATCGTGCCTCTGATGGCTGGTGGAGGCCTGTTCGAGACCGGTGCGGGTGGCTCTGCACCCAAGCACGTGCAGCAGTTCGAGAAAGAAGGCCACCTGCGCTGGGATTCGCTCGGCGAGTACCTCGCTCTGGGCGCCTCGCTCGAGTTCATGGCCGATCGCTACGAACACGCCGGTGCGCGCCTTGTTGGCGCCGCCCTCGATGCAGCCACCACCAACTACCTGTTGACCAACAAGTCTCCGTCTCGTCGCGGAAAGGAGCACGACAACCGCGGCTCCTCGTTCTACGTGGCCCTGTACTGGGCCCAGGCCCTGTCCGAGCAGACCGAAGATGCCGCACTCGCGGCCAAGTTCAAGAGCACTGCCGATGCGCTGTCGTCCAACGAAGACGCCATCAACGCAGAGCTGCTGGCGTCTCAGGGCCCGGCCCAGGACTTGGGTCTACTATTTGCCCAACGAGGCGAGTGCCGTGGCAGCCATGCGCCCGTCAGCCACACTCAACGGCATCATCGACGCGCTGTAGGGGGTCTGGGGCTGTCGCTACGGAAGTCCCGCGACGATCTCTTCACTCTTGACCCAAAGGCGCCGAGCCAGGTCGGCGTCTGCTCCGTAGGCGCTGGTCGGGTGCTCGTTGACGTCGGCGAAGTACCTTCCGCTGACCGACGCATTGGTGGGGTGGGTCAGCACATATAGTGAGGTTGCCGCCCCTTGGGGAATGGTCTTGTTGGCCAGTACATTTCCCACGGCGCCGAAGATGGCGATGACAGCGGCCGGCAGGTGCCGGGCTAAGTTCGTGGCAATGGTGCCCGGATGCAGGGAGTTTGCCGTCTGGCCGGGCTTGAGGAGCGTAGCGAGGTGGTTGGCGAACAACACATTCGCAAGCTTGGACTGTCCGTAGGCGGTCGTAGCGCCGTAGCCACCTGCGGCGTCGAGGTCATCGAGGCGCATGCCGTCGCGGTAGGTGAGGGTGTGTCCATAGCTCGACACCGCGACCACCCGCCCGGTGTCCGTCAGCTGGTCGAGCAGTCCTGTCACCAGCATGAAGTGGCCGATGTGGTTGGTGAAGAACTGCATCTCGACGCCGTAGTGCACGACACGGCTGGGCAGCATCATGATGCCGGCGTTGCACAGAATGCCGTCGAGCTTGTGTTCGCCGTCGATCACTGTCTGGACCGCAGCACGCACGCTGGCTGGCTCGGACAGCTCGCAGGCCAGGGGAACCGTCTGGCCCGACACCGAGTCGCCTGCGGTCTGGGCCTTGGCGAGGGTTCGTGCGGCCCCGATGACTGTGGCGCCTCGCAGGCAGAGCACGCGCATGCTCTCGAGGCCGAGCCCCGAGTTGCAGCCCGTCACGAGATAGGTCTTGCCGCTCAGATCGAGGCCCTCTGTGACCTCTTCAGCGGTGCTTGCGTAGCCGAATCCGCTAGGACCAAAGGGCTTGAGACGAGAATAGATGGACATGATTTGCTCCGGAGCCGCAGCCTAATCGGTCGCGGGTACGACGGGATTCGGGTATTTGCGTGGCATGCG
>CAYYHT010000460.1:0-6496 GCA_964471355.1 uncultured Enterobacteriaceae bacterium | reverse complement strand
TGTCGGTGTCGGTGTCGGTGTCGGTGTCGGTGTCGGTGTCGGTGTCCGTCTCGGTGAGTGCAGTGTCGACGGCCACGGTGCCGCTGGTTCTGCAGCCCACCAGGGCCAGTACGAAGATCATGTGTCGCATAAGGTGCCTCCGTTTCTGCAATGCGCAACCGCCGATGGCAGTGACACCCAAAAAAGGTGTGTCACCATGCCGGCCCGCCACGCACTTGGATCTACATAGGAGGCCGTTGTCTAAGGACGACCCAATCGGTCAGCTGTACGAGGAAGCAGGCTTTCTCGTGTTTCGGAGGTGTGTGCAGATGCTCAAAGACCGTGCCGAGGCGCAGGATGTGACGCACTGGACCTTCGTTCGGGCTCTCGAGGTAGGCATTGACGTGAGCGACCGAGGTCGCGCCATAAGTTGGCTGTACACGACAGCGACTCATCGCTGCCTGACTCTGTTGCGCAACGAGCGCACACGGCGCCGCATCCGGGATGCGCACCCGGGTGAAGTACTTCCCCCGGGACCGCCATCGGCCGAGGCGCGGGCGATCTCGAGAGATCTGCTCAATCGCACGCTGGAGAAGGTCGACGAGCGCACGGGCGAGATCGCCTTGCTCACATGGGGACAGGGCATGAGCAACGCTCGCGTGGCCGAGCTCTTTGACACGTCCACGCGCACCATCATTCGTGCCCGCAAGCGCTTTGAAGAGGCGGTTGCCAAACTTGACCCAGGGGAGGCCTCATGAGCCAGCTGACTGTACTTCCACAGGACACGCCCGATACGGTGGATGTCGAGCTGTTGATGGCCGGGGTTGTCATGCAACCCAGTCAGCGCACTAGGATTCAGCAGGCCATGGCCGGCGATCTCAGCGACGAAGCCGCCGAGCTTGAGGCGTTTCGACGGGATTGGGCGGCAACGGACTTGCCGGCTTTGGCACCACCGGTAGTGCCACCAGCGGCGAATGGCGGCGTGTGGTGGCGTTCAGTGGTACTGGTGGCCGCCGTGTTGCTGGGTGTGCTCTCGATTGCGGTGGTCGAGCGGCCCGAGGGCGATGGCATTCGCAGCATGGGCTTGTTGCCGGTGGATTCTTGGGTGCTTCGCGATGGAGAGTCGCGCATGGACGGGGGCGCCTACCGGGTCGATGACCAGGTCTTCGTCCGCATGACCATGCCCCATAGCGGGTTTGTATCGGTCGCTCTGGTCCAGGAAAGCGGGGATGTGACCCTGTTCAGTCGTTCGTCGCGGCAGCATCCATTGACCCGCGGAACGGTCTTTTCACTGGACGGTGCGTTGATGTTGGACGACGATCCAGGCAGGGAGTGGCTTGTCGTGGCCCTGACAGACACCTGGCTCGAAGACGAAGAGATGCGCAAACGCCTGGGCGCGACGCTGCCCGATCCCGCTGTCGCAGCTCCTGTACGTGGTTGGTGGGCTCGAGAGGTCACTCGTGGACGCTGATGCCATCTGGCTTGCCGTGGTGATCAGCTCCAACGTCGGGCTTGTTGGTGAGCAGGACTTGCACTTCGCCGATGAAGACGCGGCTGAGGTGATCTCGGCCCTGTCAGAGCTGGGTGGGTTCGATGAGCAAAATGTATTCCACGCAAGCGACGCGCAGCCGGATGACGTCACCGATGCCCTGTCGCTGGCCGTGGTCCGCTCATCGACGCTGCGCGATGCCGGCCACAGCACCCGATTGTTGGTCTACTACACTGGGCATGCGGGCCAGGACGGCTTGCACCTCAACGATCAAGTGATGCCCCTTCAGGCTCTGAAGACTGCGTCGAGGGTGGTTCCGGCGGACGAGCGAGTGTTCGCCGTCGATGCCTGCCAGTCCGGGAATCTGTTCCGCAGCAAGGGCGCCACTCTGGTGTCCGTCGACGGCGCTCCGCCAGATTTTTCGCCGCCCGATGATGAGGCCTGGATCACCAGCTCGGGCGCTGAAGAACAGGCCTTTGAGGTAGACCAGCGCCGCGGCTCGCTGTTCAGCCACTTCTTTGTCAGCGGGCTCCGCGGTGCCGCCGATGCCGATGGTGACAGCGAAGTCACGCTGAACGAACTGTTCGCTTTCGTTCAACACCAGACCACCGATGCCGCCGCTCGCATGGGACAGACCCAGTCCCCGCGCTGGGAGTCAGGTCTTGGCGATTTGGTGCTGTCTGACCTCGAGCGCTCGCCGTCAGGACTCGAGCTCGTTGGCCCTGTCAGTGCGCCTCTGTTGGTGATTGACCGGTACAGCGCTCGCGTACTTGCCGAGATGCCTGTGGGTGGCGGCGGACGCCTGTCCGTCCCGCCGGGGCGCTACCAACTGCTCTCGGTCGGCGACGACAGCTGGCGTGTGGCAGACCTGACCCTGCACAGCGGCCACGTCGAGACGGTCGACCTGAGTGAGGCACTCGCAGATGCATCTGGAGTGCGCAGCAAGGGAGGCCTGGTTGTGCGTCGGCCCTGGCGTGCTGGCGTCGGGGCTGTGGCTACGTTGGGGGCCGCTCCGGGACAGCCGGCGGGTGTGGGCGCGGCGATTCGCGTCGATCGCGCGCTGGGCCGAGGTCATGACGTTGGCGTGGTCTTTACCGGTCTGTCCGGGCACCTCGAGAACAGCCAGTCCACCGTGGACAACCGCCGTCTCGACCTGGGCCTGGACTGGTCATGGGATGTGGCCTGGCGATCAGTACGCTTTGGACCGGGCCTTCGAGTGGCCGGCGGCTGGCTGCACCAGGCCGGCGACCGCCGAGACGATGGTCCGTGGGGAATCTGGTACGGCCAACCGACCGACAGCGTCGACCAGGATTTCGCGACCGCTTCTGGGCTGGCCCTGGCCAGGGTCGCGGTTCCTGTGGGCTCAGTGGAACTTCACAGCACCGTAGGTGCGGGGGCTGGCGTGATCTTTGCTCAGACGCCGCGCACCGAGCCGCTTGCCCAGGCCACAGTCGGACTCGGCTGGAGTTTTCGATGAGAGTGGTTCCACTGCTCATCGGTCTGGCTGCATGCACCGGCCCAGATGCCGAGCCCGTCCGCAACGGCCTGCGCGCCGAGTTGGTGCTGCTCTCCGCGGGTGCCGATGAGGGGCGGATCGAGTTCAACAGCGGGCGATTCGAACAGCTGCAGTTCGGGGTGAGCGACCTGGCCTTCGACGCCGGCGGTACGCATATCAGCAACGGCGCGGTGGCCATTCACGACTTTGTTGGCGACGGCAGGCTACAGCTCCCTCCACTTGAGCTTCAGACGGGCATCTATACCGATGCAGCCACCATTGTGACGCTGGGCATGGTGGGAGATGAGTTCGCCCTCGAGCTGCAAGGCACCGTCGGCGGCGTCGACTTTCGACTCGAGAGCCCGGATGCACTGGTGCTTCGCGCGCCAAGTGAGGAACTCGAGCTGTTGGATGGCATTGACTACACCGTGCGCTGGTACGTGCAGCCGTCTGCGTGGTTCGAGGGCGTCGATCTGGGCCCGGGTGATGACGACGAGGTCTTTCTGTCTCCCGATGCCAACGCGGATCTCTACCAGCAGGTACTGGACCGCATCGGATCGACGACAATCCCCGTCTACCCTGGCGAGGTGCCGCCGCAGAGGGACGACGAGCCGCCCTTTGAGCCCGACACGGGAACGGGGACTGGCGAGTTCCTGGTCGTCGCCCGTGTTGAGCACGCTGGCGATGAAGTCGTCGCCAACGTTGAGCTCGAGGACGCCGCGGGGACCGAGGTGACGGGTGCGACGGTGAAGATCGGCGGGGTGGCCCTGACCGAACAAGAGCCGGGCACGTACGAAGGAGATCTTCCTGGTGGATTGGTGGGCTATGCGTTGAGTGTCGAGCACTCGACCGGCGACTTCAGCGCTGCAGTCGCTTCACTGGCCGATCCGAACCTCGAAATCGGATCTGCACCGATCGATGTCGGACAGCCATGGTTGATGACCTGGACCCCCGACGGCGCCGATGAAGTACGCATTCGTACCGAGAACCTGTCCCTTGATCTTTCCGATGCCGGGGCCGTGGCCATTGGTGTCGGGGAGGCGGAGTACGCGCTCGGCGTCACAGGCGAAGAGTCTGTTCGCTTCGAGCGAGACCGAACTGTCGCCCTGAGCGCGGCGCTGCCAGAATCGGTCTTCGAACTGACGGTGCGCATCGAGCTCGAAGACATCGATACCTTTGACTCTCGGGTTGGCTCCATCTCCGGAACAACGGAATCCGACACCCTGACCGGTGAGACTTTGGTGGTCTTGGCATGGCCTGAAGCCGTTTCTGACTCCGACCCCCCGTGGATGCACCTGACCGTCGAAGAGTCCGATGCGTCTGCGGACTGGAGCTTCGACACAGATGTATGGCCTGGAGATTGGAGACTGGTGGTATATGTCGACGAAGACGACTCGGACTCAGGCCTCTCCGTGCCGCTCGGCCCCGATCTTGATGAGCTGACTGTCGAACTGGACGTGACGGTGGAACCTGGAGAAGATGCAGACATCTCGCACACTCTGGACTAGCCTTCTCCTGCTGCTTGCCGGCTGCTCGGAGCATGTCTTCGATGCGAACTATGACGGTGGGTCGGCGTTCGTCCTTTCGGGAGAGGTGTCGCCGACCGTGGTCATCGACCCAGAAGACGACGTGATGGGGGCCATCCTGTGGGCCTGGTCGCTTGACGGTGCCACCGGAGTGAGCATCGAGCCCGTGCCCACTGAGATTCGCTTGTTTCGGTACTCGCTCGAGGTGCCGCCTCCGCCTGTGCCGCTGGCCGCGAGCCAGGGCTTGCCGGACGCCTGGCCGGGCCTGGCCGAGCTGGACCTGCTGGTGGGCGTACCGGTACTACTGGCGGCGCCGCCGGGTGCAGACGTCACCGTCTCTGTCCGCGCAGACGGGGTGTTCGATTGGGTCGGCGACAACACCTCGCTGGAGGCGCAGCTTGCTGCCGTGGCTCCAGGACACCTGTTGGTCGTCTATGACGCCGACGTGACCTCTAGCCGTCTCGGCGAAGCGCCGGAGTGGTCAGGACATTGTGCGCTCGACGATGCAGTGGCCGGATTCACCCTGTATCGACGCGATGCGCTGGGATGCGGCGGCTGGAGCCCCCTTGCGGAACCCGGATCCCGGACGGAGTTCCAAGGGGTTGGCATGACGCCTCCCTAGAAGTCTCGTGCCACTCCAAACCGGAACTGCAGGGCCCGGTCGGTCGTGATGCCGTGATCGCCGGTGTCATCATTGACGGTGATCTTGCGGGCTTGTCGGGTGATCTGCACGGTGCCCTGCCAGGGATCGGCGATGGTGTAGCCGCCGCGCAGACGAAGTTCGTTGGCAGAACCGCGGCCGGCTTCTAGCCCAAAGCCCAGGTCGCCCCACCAGCTGCCCTCGTTCTCCATGCCGGCCATCAGCCCGAATGCGGCGTTTGGTGTGCCGATGCGGCGGTAGCTGAGCGCCCCCGTCAGGCTGCCCTCGAGCACCAAGACGCTGTCGTAGTGCAGCCCGGCGGCCAAGCCAGCCCAGGCGGTGTTTCCGCCCACGTCCAAGGCATAGCGACCTATGGCCTTGGCCCGAACCTGCATGCGCGGATTCGGAATCGGATTGTTCTCGAAGCCGGGGATGACCATCGTCTGGCTGTTTACGCCGAAGCTCGCTTCCCAACCGACGAAGTCATGGAGCCACCCAAGGCCTGTGGCCTGGAATCCAACCGTGGTCGCCGGCCCACTGCGGCCCATGCCCACGCTGTACTGCTGTGTGATCAGGTTGCCCGGATCGTTGCTGTCGGGATCTTGCAGGTAGCCGTAGGTACCAAATCCGCCAGCGAGGGCCACCCGCGTGTACATCGGAGGTCCGTCGCCAGGGTCGCGCTCTTTGGGCGCCTTTGCCTCTTTGGGCTCCTTGGTCGCGCTCTCTGTCGTGGCGACCTCGGCGGCGACGGGTGCTGCAGCGGCGCCGAAGTCGATCACAGGGTGCAGCTGCGACCACGTCTCGAAGGCTTCGATGGTGATGGCCGTTCCCGCCGGGGGCAGACGTGCGGGCACGGCACTCGCAGGTCCCTGGACAAAGCCGGTGCCGGCACTGATCGCGCCCGACCGGGCCTTGACACCGACGACGGCAGCGCCCGCTCCGGCGACGTACTTCACGGTGGCCGAGCCATCTGCACGTGTCTTGGCCGATCGCGGCAGGGTGCCCCCCCCAGAAGTAAGCTCAAGAGCGACATCGACACCGGGCACAGGGCGTCCGTAGGCGTCGAGTGCCGTGATCACAATGGAGTTGGCCGTGGCGCCATCATTCGGCACTGAAGATCGTGCAGCCGCCACCACCAGGGCGAGGGGCTCTTTGCCAGTCGCAGCCGGGGCCATGGCCGCCGCGAACGAGCCCATGCCAGAGCCATCGAGGGTGTAGGAGACTGCGAACACGCCGCCACCTGATGCAGTGACCGCACTCGCGGCACTGGTCCCCACGGCGTCGACCGAGACGTCAGCAGCCGTGGCGGTGTCCTTTCCAGGTCCCTCAACGTAGACATAGACCGCTGCGTTCTCTGCGTCGGCAGG
>CAYYHT010000459.1:0-6527 GCA_964471355.1 uncultured Enterobacteriaceae bacterium | reverse complement strand
TCGGCCTCAGGCTCAACCTCGGCCTCAGGCTCAACCTCGGGCTCAAAGCTCTCGACTTTCGGCGCCATCTTGGCCGTTCGACCCAGACGTGTGCGGGTCGTGGGTCCGCCGCCGAACAGATCATCCATGCTGCCGCCACCGGCGCCCTTGATGCTGCGGTTGATCGGTCCCGCAGGGGCTTCGGACTCCTGCTTCTGGATTTCGACGGCCTCGCCGTCCTTTCCGGGTCGGTATCGCGGGCGCTGACTGGGCTTGAAGCCGGTTGTGGTCTTGCCCCGACGCAGCACCATCAGGCGTGTCTTTTCGGGGTTGGTGAGGCTGTCGAAGTCGCGTGCTTCGAGGGCGGCGAGCTCGTCCACCGGTTCGGGCTCGGCAGCAGGCGGTGGTGGTGTGGGTTCGGGCTCGGCCGCAGGCGGCGGTGGTGTGGATTCGGGCTCGGGCGCTTGTTCAAAGCTCTCGGCCTTTGGGGCCATCTTGGCGGACCGACCCAGGCGCGTGCGTGTCGTCGGGCCGCCGCCGAACAGGTCGTCCATGCTGCCACCACCCGCTCCCTTCAGGCTGCGGTTGATGGGTCCGGCAGGAGCCTCGGTTTCTTGCTGGGCGATCTCGACGGCCTCGCCGTCCTTTCCGGGTCGGTAGCGCGGCCGTTGGCTGGGCTTGAATCCAGTGGTGGTCTTGCCCCGTCGAAGCACCATCAGGCGTGTCTTTTCCGGGTTCGTGAGGGTGTCGAAGTCCCGCGCCTCGAGGGCGGCGAGCTCGTCTTCAGGGGAATTGGATGCAGCGGGGGCTGTGGCGGCCAAAGCAGCTTGTTTGCTGGCGGCGGCGGCCGCACGGGCGGTGGCCTGTTCCTCGGCCCGCGCTGCGGACTGCTGCATCTTGAGCAGGGCGTCCTTTTCGCGTTGCTTTTCTTCGGCATGGGCTTCGTCGGCGGCGACCTTGGCGGCCTGAGCCTCAGTTGCTCGTCGACGCATCTCGATGGCGCGCTCGGCCATGGCGGCGGCTGCGGCGGACCGCGCGTTCACCTTGCTGCCCCCTCCGGCGATCATGCGTCCGGATTTGGTTCGTCTTGTCGGGCTGGTGACTGCCTTTCTCGACCGCACCTGGGGCACGTTCGAAACGGGGATCTCCGGCGCTGCCTGCTCTTTGGCCTTGTCCGCGGCGCTCTTCTTGTCTTTGTCGTACATGCTGCCCCAGCGGGACGCGTACTTCTCGGGCAGGCCGGCGGGAGGGGCGCTGGGCTCGGTGGGCGCTGTGGCGACGTTTCGACTTGCCGAAGGTGTGTGCACAGGGTCGCTGCCCTTGGCATAGCGCTGAGCCTTGGGTCGGGGGGCGTTGGCTCCCGCACGCATCTTGTCGAGCTCGGACTTGGGCTTGACGGCCTCTTTCATGCGGATGAAGCGACCGTGCGCATAGACCGGGCGGTGGCCCTGGAACTTCTCTTCACCGGGAAGTTGGAAGGGGTCCTCGATGGGAAACTTGGCGAACAGGCGCTTGCTGCAGCCGACCGGCCTGCGGAAGGTGCGGCGGTGCATGCGCTTGGTCAAGCCGGTGTCCTTGCGACTCCATTCCGGCAGCGTCTTGGCAAGGATCATGTCCCTGACCTTCACGTCTTCGTTTTGTGGCTCTTCGGTTTCCATCCACCCCTTGCCATCCCGAGTCCCCGATTTTACGGAGGCTCGGCTGGGAGGCGCAATGAACGCGTTCGACATCCTCAAAGAGCGAGGCTTTCTGCAGCAGTGCACCGACGAAACTGCACTGCGGGCAGCCATGGACGAAGGACCGGTCACGTTCTACGTGGGCTTTGATCCAACAGGCGACAGCTTGCACGTCGGACACCTGTTGCCCGTCATGGCCATGAGCTGGATGCAGCGCGCGGGGCATATTCCCATCGCGATTGTCGGAGGCGGCACCGCGATGGTCGGTGACCCATCTGGCAAGAGCGAGATGCGCAAGATGCTGACGGTGGACGATATCGCCCACAACACAGCCTGCCTGAAGTCGCAGCTCGAGCACTTCTTGGTGCTCGACGGCACCAAGGGTCACATGGTCAACAACGCCGATTGGCTGATGGGCCTGTCGTACATCGAGTTCCTGCGCGACATCGGCCGCCACTTCTCAGTCAATCGCATGCTGGCTGCCGAGGCCTACAAACAGCGACTCGAGAAGGGACTGTCATTCATCGAGTTCAACTACCAGCTGCTGCAGGCCTACGACTTTCTCGAGCTGTTCCGTCGCTATGACTGCACGCTGCAGATGGGCGGCGACGATCAGTGGGGCAACATTCTTGCGGGTACGGACTTGGTGCGTCGCCTCGAGGCGACCAAGACCCATGGCCTGACTCAGCCGCTGATCATGACGGCAAGCGGCGCCAAGATGGGCAAGACCGCCCAGGGAGCTGTCTGGCTCGACCCCGCCAAGCTGTCTCCCTTCGACTACTACCAGTACTGGCTGAATGTCGACGACCGCGATGTGGGGCGCTTCCTGCGCCTGTACACGGCGGTGGACATCGAAGAGATCAAACAACTCGAGAGCCTAAAGGGTGCCGACATCCGCGACGCCAAGCGCCGCCTGGCCTGGGAGAGCTGCAAGCTGGTTCACGGGCTTGAACAGGCTGACAAGGCGGCCTCTGGCGCCAAGGCGATGGTCAGTGCTGCCGGCAGTGATGACATGCCCACGTGTTCCGTCACATTCGATGCGGATCGGATCAAGGTCTACGCGATCATGCAGAGCGCCGGACTGACGAAGTCCAACGGCGAAGGCAGGCGGCTGATCAAGGGCGGCGGCGTGCGCTTCAATGGACAGAAGCTCACGGACGGCGAGGCGACGCTGAGCGCGTCTGAATTGGCCGGCGGCGACGCGGTGCTCAGAATCGGAAAGAAGCGCGCGGTACGATTGCTTCTGGCCTGACAATGAGGGTTTGGTGCTCAACAATGGCGAGACTGTCGCGGGCTACAGGGTCGAGGAGCATGTCGCTTCCGGCACCGCTGGACAGGTGTACCGAGTGGTGCATGTCGATCGGGGCACCGAGCACGCGCTGAAGTACCTGCCGCTGGCGAACAGCGAGCAGCGATCACGCTTTCTGCGCGAAGCCGAGACCCTGCGCAAGCTCGCTCATCCAAACGTGGTCCAGCTGACCGAGGTGATTCAGATCGGAGCTGATCCCGCGTTGGTGATGGAGTTCGTGCGCGGCCCGAGTCTCGAGGAGTGGATGGTCGAGGACCGGCAGATCCGCGACATCGAGCAGATGTTCATGGGCATCGTCAAGGGGGTGGCGCACGCCCATATGCACGGGATCATCCATCGCGACCTCAAGCCAAACAACGTGCTGCTGGCCCAGACCAGCAGTGGGCTCGTGCCCAAGGTGGTGGACTTTGGATTGTCCAAGCTCGAAGACCCAGCGACCGGCCTGGCCCTGACCCGCACCGACATGTCGATTGGAGCGGCCGCGTACAAGAGCCCCGAGCAGATTGTCGACCCGCGCGTGGTGGACAGCCGGACCGACGTGTTTTCTCTGGGCTGCTTGTTGTACGAGATGGCATGCGGTCGCTCGGCCTTCGGTGGAGGAGACCCGCTCGAGGTCATGAACGCTGTGCGCAACGGCGTCTACACCCCGCCGGGCGAGCTGCGCGCGGACCTTTCAGACCGGTTCACTCAGGCGATCGAGGGCTGTCTGCGGGTCGATCCAGCGCTGCGCCTCGGCAGCTGCGAGGCCTTGCTCTCGGCGCTTGGCGAGGGCACGGCGATGACCCCGATCTCGGCTCCCGTGCGCGATGAGCGGCCCACATTGGACGCGCCGCGCCGCCAGGGGACGCCGTTGTCAGCCGTCGGTGTGGCGTTGATCGTGGCTGCGGTGGTGGTGGCTGTCGGACTGATGGGGCTCTCTGTTGTCGGGGGCTGAAACCTCTGGGAAGTCGTGGCATCTCGCCCGCTGTGCGCATTCGATTGGCAACTTTCTGTCACGGCTGTCACTTCTTCTTTGCGGATCGGTGGGCAATCCGTCATGTTGCCGGCGCGAGGGGGGCGTGAAACCCGCCCGACCGATTTGATTTGTTCGCAACTATCGTTCGTCTCCAGAGGTCCACATGATGATGCTTCGCACCCTTCCGCGTCTCGCTTTCCTCGCCGGCATCGCCGGCCTGTCCACCGGCTGCATTGGCATGTTCTTGGACGCAGACGGTGACGGCCTGTCCAACGCCAAAGAGAGGAAGCTCGGATCGGACATCGATGACACCGACTCGGACAACGATGGCCTCTCCGACGGCGACGAATTCGAGCTGGGCACCGACCCCACCGACCCCGACACCGACGGTGACGGCTACCTCGACGGCGATGAAGTCGACATGGACAGCGACCCGCAAGACGATGACGAGCTCATCTACGAGGGTGGCTGGCCCTTCAACAACGAGAAGGACGACATTGACGATCCAGGCTTTGGTGGACGCGCCCGCATCGGCAGCACCATTCCGAACCTGATCACGGTCGACCAGTACGGCGACACCGTCGAGCTGTACGACTTCGCCAACCAGGGCGTGCCGGTCATGATCGACATCTCTGCCGAGTGGTGCCCGCCGTGCCGCGCGATGGCCGAGTGGATTGAAGACGGCAATGGCGCCCCGCTGGGTCTGCCCGAGTCCTACAACGCGATCATCGATGCCATTGAAGATGGCGACATGTACTGGGTCACGGTC
Organism: uncultured Enterobacteriaceae bacterium; assembly: GCA_964471355.1. Taxonomy (GTDB): domain Bacteria; phylum Myxococcota_A; class UBA796; order UBA796; genus CAYYHT01. Next base: position 1,839 of record CAYYHT010000459.1, on the reverse strand, counting down.
ATTGCTCAGGACAACCAGCGCCGTCCCGCCGACCAGTCCGCGGTCGAGCGTTGGGCCGACGACTTCCCCAAGGACGAGGTCCCGGTGCTTGCCGACGACGACCAGATCCTGACCGGACACATGGACTTGGTCTACTTCCCGAGCCTGTTCCTGCTTGACGAGGACATGGAGTTCATCGCCGGTGACACCAACAACTACGGTGTTGCGCTCGCAGCGGCCCTGAACGAGCTCTAAAAAGGCTATAGGGGGGCAACAACTCGGTGGAATGCCCGTGATCGCCCTCCTCGCTGCCCTGTCGATTTCTCCTGTCCATGCCGAAGAAGGCCTGTGGCTGCCCGCTGACGTGGGCACCGCCCTCGAGCAGATGGGGTCAGATGCCGAGGGCGTCGACGCCGAGGCGTTGGGCAGACTCGATGGCACCTTGGCCGCCGTGGTCGACATGGACGGCTGCAGTGGTGCGTTCGTGTCCGATGACGGGCTCGTGGCGACCGCCTACCACTGCGTGTGGGAACAGCTTCGCTACGCGTCAGCCGATGGCGAGAACCTCGTCGAAAAGGGGTTCTACGCGGCCGAGCGCAGCAAGGAACGCTACGGGGGACCCGACACCGTGCTCAGGGTCACCTTGGCCATGAGCGACGTGACCGAGGCCGTGCTGGCAGGCACCGAAGGGCTCGATGCCGATGCACGCCGTAAACGCACCCGCAAGAACCGGCAGGCCCTGGTCGACGGCTGCGAGACCTCCAAAGATCTGCACTGCGAGGTTGCTGCCTTTGACGAGGGCATGAGCTGGCAGCTGATCGAGCAGCGCGAGCTTCGCGACCTTCGCTTGGTCTATTCACCGCCGCGAAACGTCGGATTCTTCGGTGGGCGAGAGGACAACTGGAAGTGGCCGAGACACAGCGGTGACTTCGCATTCATGCGGGTCTATGCGAACGCCGATGGCAGCTCTCAGCAGTATGACGCCACGAACGCCCCCTACAAACCGTCGCACTTTCTGCCCCCGGCGACGGGTCCCGAGCCCGGTGATTTCGTCGCGGTGGCCGGCTACCCGGGCAGCACCGACCGCTGGGCCTCGGCGTCGCAGCTGGACTATGAAGCCAACGTTCGCCTGCCGGCCAGGCTGCAATCCCTCAACGGCTTGCTCGAGGTGCTCGAACAGGCGCATGTCGAGCACCCCGATCTCGGTGCCAAGGTCCAGACGGCCATCCTGAACCGCGACAACAGCCGCCTGTACGTCGAGGGCAGCATCGAGGGCCTCGAGCGCATGCGTGCCGTCAGCGAGAAGTGGGCGCTCGAATCGGACCTCGAGCGCTGGATTGTCGCCGATCCTGATCGAAGCCAGAAGTGGGGCGATGCCCTTGACCGTGTGCGCGCGCTGCAGGCCGAAGAGGCCGCCAGGGCTCGGCGCATGTACGTCGCCACGGACTTGGCTCGTCGCTCCGAGATGATGCGGGCCTCGCTGCGTGTCTACAAGTTCAGCAAAGAGTCCCGCAAGAAGGACAAGAGGCGGGACGAGGGCTTCCAGTCCCGAGACCACAGGCGGCTGTCGGCTTGGCTCGATGAGCTCGACAAGCGGTATGACGAGCGCATGGACAAGCCCGTTCTGCGCTATTTGCTGATGACAGCCCTGACGTTGCCCGAGGGGCAGCGCATTCCAGAGCTGGACATCTGGTTTGGCTCATTGACCCACGCGGGTTCGCTGAGCGAGCGGCTCGACCGTGAATTGAACCGCATGTACGCGACGTCCACTGTGCTCACCACACCAGACAGGCGTGCAGGATTACTGGACGCCTCGCCGTTTGAGCTGGAGTCGATGGGAGATCCGTGGCTCGATCTCGC
>CAYYHT010000458.1:0-6550 GCA_964471355.1 uncultured Enterobacteriaceae bacterium | reverse complement strand
GCCACGCAGAGACCTGCGGCGACGGGGCGGACAACGACTGCAACGGCGCCATCGACGACCTCGACGAGGACTCCGACGGTCACAGCCCCTGCCCAGGGGGTGGCGGCGACTGCGATGACACGGCGCCCAGTTCCTACCCCGTGGTGGTGGACAGCGCTGCGGCAGCAGGAGGCGACGGCACCGATGCGTCTCCCTACCAGGACATCGCGACCGCTCTCGGCAATTTGGATGCTGGGGACTGCGACGCCATCTGGCTCGTCGCGGGCAGCCACGCTGCAAACCTTGACGTCACCACCGATGTCCTGATCTCGGGTCCTGTGGACGGTACGGGCACTCGCCTCGCTACGGTCGATGGCGCAGACGCCGGGCGCCTGTTCACCGTGACATCGGGCGCCGAGCTCGCCCTGACCGACCTCATCATCACGGGCGGAGACACCGCCGGTGGCAGCACCACCGGTCCAAATGGTGGGGCTGTCAGCGTCGATGGCGCATCCCTGGTCGCGGACAACACCTCATTCGAAGGGAACAACGCCACCGGTGATGGCGGCGCGATTCAGGCCAACAACGGCACCGTCGACCTGACCGATTGCAACTTCCAGAGCAACACAGCTGTCGCAGATGGCGGAGCAGTGTCGGTCTCGGGGGGCTCTTTCTCGGACTCCGGAGGCATCTACGCCAGCAACAGCGGGGACGACGGCGGTGCCATCTATGTGGCGTCAGCCGACGTAGACATCGACGGCGTCATCATGGGCGGCAACATCGCTGGCGGCTCCGGAGGCGGCATCGCTGTCTTGGGAAGCACGGCCATCTCGATTCAGCGCTCTCAGATTCAGACCAGCACCGCGGGCGCCGCAGGCGGTGCCATCTCGCTGACCAACATCGACGACGCAGACGGCGTAGTTCGAAACAACCGCATTCAGGACAACAACAGCACCGGAGACGGTGGCGGAATCGCCATCGAAGGCGACCCGGCCGCAGTGACTGTCAGCAACAACGCCATTACGGGAAACACAGGCAACGAAGGGCATGCAATGTTCGTCGGAGCCACATCGGCCAGCGGAGTGCAGCTCATCGCCAACGCCGGCCAGGGCAATGGCACGGGCGCTGGCCTTTCGAGTGTGTTCACCGCAATCGGCTCGGGCGCAGTGGTCGACTACAACTTGTTCTTCCGCTCGGGCACGGTGTACGGCGGCGATGCGGGCACAGGCACCGACAACATCGTCGAGAATCCGGTCTTCGCTGCTTTCTCGGACAACGACAACCCGGCGGATGATGACCTCGCACCCGGCTCCAGCTCCCCACTGACGAACTCTGGACCGTCCGATTCCGCGTGGAATGACAAGGACGGAACTCAGAATGACCGGGGCTACACCGGCGGGCCAGGAGCCGAGTAGAAAGTCTCGTGTCACTCTGCAGTGCGCAATTGCCGGCTGCAGCGTCTACACTGCGGCAGAAGAGAGAAGACCCATGATTTCCATTCTCATTGCAGCGACCGCTATGGGCGCGTCTGTGACCCTGACACCCGCCGACAGCATCTCGGGCTTGACAGGCTCGTTGGGACCTGGAGACGTCATCACATTCAGTGCGGGCACGTACGAGCTTGATTCCGGGCTCACCTGGGAGGGCCTGGGGGAAGAGGGCAACCCCATCAAGTTCGTGGCCGAAGGCGAAGTCATTCTCCAGTGGTCGGCGAGCGGTCAACTCGCGCGCCTCAACAACTCCACCTTCGTCGAGATTCGCGGCATCACCTTCCGCGGCACTCAAGAACACTACGACGCCAACAACTACGGCGGACTGCGCATCGGCGACTCGTCCAACGTCATCGTCGAGGACTGCACCTTCGATCTGATCGGTGGCACCGGCATTTTCCTGGCGGGCAACACCAGCGAAATCACCCTGCGCGGCAACGAGATCAAGAACTCCCGCGATGACGGCATCTACGCCGGTTGCTACGACGCGGCCTGCTGGACCGAGAACACGCTGATCGACGGCAACCTCATCCACGACATCGAGAACGGTGACGGCATTGAGTTCGGCAACGGAAGCAAGGCCAGCAGCATCACCAACAACGTCGTCTACAACATCGGCGACGACGGCATTCAGACACGTTCCACCGAGTACGGCGACCCGAACATCATCGAGGGCAACGTCGTCTGGGGAGCGACAGGCGGTTTGGTGCTGACTGGCTCGGCCACGGTGCGGAACAACATCATCCACACCATCGACGGCCCCGCCATCTACACCGAGAACGAGCGAGACACCCTAGAGAAGCTCGTGATCTCGTTCAACACCATCTACAACACCACCAGCTGGGGCATCGACATCCGCCAGTGGGCTGGACTCGACGGCATGGTGTTCGCCAACAACACGATCACGAACTCTACTGGCCTGAGCATCCGCGCTGTCGCGGGCACCGTCGACGAGGCCAACTATTTCGCCGGGAACGTTGTCACCGGACTCGTTGACAGCCAATACCTCGACCCGCTGCTGGGTCACTACAGCGCCGGTGCCGGGCACCTCGACTACACAGACGTCGAGTTCTGGAACTTCTACCCATCCACCGAGTCGACGCTGATCAACAAGGCGGACCTTTCGGCCGAAGCCCGGCCGCCAACCCTGGACTTCAACGGCACCGCCAGAGATGCGACAGGGCTTGATGTCGGCGCCTACGAGTGGAGCTGCTTCGAGAATCCCGGCTGGGAGCTGCGCGAGGGCTTCAAGAGCCTCGATGTCGAGTCCTGCCACAGCGAAGAGCTGTCGAGCGGCGGCTGCTGTGGCAAGAGCGACGACACCGAAGCATCCGATGCTGCCGCTGCGTTCATGCTGCCACTGGTTCTGCTGGGTTGGCGCCGCCGCCGGGACAGCTAGTCAGCGGCAACGGTCAGGTCGTGCAGATGAACATCCGTTTGTTCAAACACGTCTGACAACCCGCCGAGAGCCATCTTTACGCGCAGGTCGTCCGTCACAACCGCATCGAAGTCCGTCGTGACGTCCATCCAAATGCCGTTGTAGCGGAGCGTTTGGCCTGGTGAGGCCTCATAGAAGACCTCGAGCGCAAAGCTCTGGTGCATGCATGTGGCGCCGTTGTCCGAGCAGGCCACCTCGTAGGCGCCCCCGGTCCCTACCAGTGCACGTCCAGCGGGAGTATCAACCCACTGAAAGCCTCGCATGGTGCCCCAGTCAAACTCGATGCCAAAGGCACCCTTCTTGTGGATGTAGTTGTCGGTGACAATCGCGCAATCGCCAGCGCGGAAGGTCTCGCCCTCCCCCTCGATCAACTCGCGGTCGTACGCGATGTAGGTGGCTGGATCGAGCCACGTTTGATTGGGGTCGAGCTGAACATCAGCGTGCAATCCCACCGGAAACGGGCTGTCGTACGTCATCGAGACGCCGATCATGCGCGACAGGTCGGTGTCCGGATGCTCGATGGTCAGCGTGTCGAGGTCGTCGAGGTTGCTGAGGCGCCATCCCGCGCTCCCCTCATCCGTGCCCCGGTCCTCGAGGATAGGAATGAGCTTGCCGACCGCATCTTGCATGGCGGCGTCGTCGCCGAAGTAGCGGAACATGTATCGAGAAAGTCCGTCGAGATCGTCCGGCGCGGGATCGCGGGTCTGCGCACACCCCGACGCCAAGGCTAAAGCGACGATCCATGGGATCGCGCGCATCGTTCATTCCCCTCTTGAGGCCTGTCCATCAAAACCGACCAGCGAGTCGGTTTCATACTTACTGTATCGACATATGCAGCGATCTGTTGCGGGAAACTTCGTCACGGAATGTCACTGACACCCGTGTCAGTTGGCGATCGGAGGCTATCTACGCCATGAAGAGGTCGGATGTCTGACACCACTCAGCTCGCGCTATCGCGCAGCGCTTCAATTCCCGAGATGGCCTCCACAAACCTCGTCGGTTTCGAGCGTTTGGCGGTGCCGTTCCTGACGTGGCTGAACACCAGCACCTTGCCCAAGAATCTGATTCAGATCTTCGTGAAGCACTTCAGCCGGCGGTGGGTTGCGCTCATCGCCCGTCACCGCTGGCAGCTCAGCAACTTTGACGCACTGCGGGAACTGGACCCTCCCAGCTCGGTCATCCTCGTCAGCAATCACCGGTCCTTCTTCGACATGTACGTCGCTTGTGCAGTGCTGTACCAAGAGACCCGCATTCTCGATCGGCTGTTTTTTCCCGTCCGCAAGAATTTCTTCTATGACCATCCGCTCGGATTTTTCGTCAACCTGAGCGTCAGCGGTGGCGCAATGTGGCCCCCCGTCTTCAAAGACCACCGCCGCGGTGACCTCAATCCGGTGGGCACCGGACAAATGATCCATGTGCTGCAATCACGCGGCAATGCCATTGGCATCCACCCGGAGGGCACGCGCAGCAAGGGCGAAAGTCCCTACGACATGCTCCCGGCACGCCCCGGGGTCGGCAAGCTCGTCCGAGGCGCCCCGGACAACGCACTGGTGATCCCGTTCTTCATCCAAGGCATGACCAACGATCTGCGGGCCGAGATCAAGGGCTTGTTCTTCGGAGGACGACCTCCGATTCGCATTCGCTGGGGAGACCCGATTGCCGCGGGCGACTTGCGTGACTTCGACGAGGCCCAGGGCATCGCCGAGCACCTGCACGGGGTCATCGGGGCGCTAGGCGAGGCCGAGCGCAAGCAAGACCTACAGAATCCAGATTCAGTCGACTGACTGGTCCGCGGCGTCTGGGCAGCCCATCATGCCGTAGTCCAGCGGCCACTCAATGGTGTCGTGGAAGCGCTTCAGGTCGACCGTAATCTCTCCGTTGCTTCCGGCGCTGAGCACATCGGCAAAGCGTCGGCCGTACAGGATCTGACTGGTGGGGTAGACCTGTTGCGCGTGGACCGACTGCCCGTAGCTTGAGTCGTGACCCATCAGCGAGATGACGACGCTGGATTTGTGCGCCTCGAGGTCCTTGATCGTGGAGCCGTACAGCGGCGAGCTTTCGTCGATGACATGGGAAACGGTCCAGGTGAGAGCAAAAAACGGCGTGGTGTCCCGCACCAGCTGCAGGTCAATGATGCGGCGAATGGTCTCGCCCTCGACCGTCTTCTCGGTGGTGAACAGCGACATGGTGACGCGGGGATGAACGATGAAGTTCGATCGCTGGTTGCTGGCCCGGAACATCAAGGTTGGCTTGCCGTCCCGCTGGCTAACCACGGCCACATCACTGAACAGCACCTTGGATGTGGGTCGCGCGAACTTGGCGAAGATGATGCCTGTCGCCACTGCCAACCCCAACAAGCTGACCATGCTCTCGACGGCGACCAGCACATTCGCGTAGGGCGTCTTGGGCGTCATGGCACCGTAGCCAATGCCCGCCATCGTCTGAATGCTGAAGTTGTAGGCGTCTGAGAAGCTGCCCGCTCTGGCGTTGGCGATGCAGTCCCCTCCAGCGAGGTAGGCCGATGCAAACACGGCGTTGAGGAGCAAATAGACGAGCCCGATGCCCAACAGCAACACGCCCCAGGACTGGTTCACAAGCCGGTGGTACAAGTCGTCGAGGGCGCCTGAACTGGCCCCGACAGCACCCACTTGCTCAAATGGGCTCCTAGCCATGTCAGTCCCCGCTGCGGTTCGTCACGCCGCCAAACTACTACACCTTTTGTCGGATTTGCCTTCCTCTGACGGAGATGGCGTTCTTACTGGCTAGATTGCCCATCCACCAAGGATGCCCATGCGCTGGCTTGCCGCAATTGCTCTAGTACTGGCCCCGCTTTTTGCTACTGCGCAGGAGGCCTCGCCACTCGATGGCCTTGCTTGGCAGTGGAATACTGACGGCACGACCCGAAGCTTCTACATCGAGAGCGTCATCCTGTATGACAGCCCCGTGCAGCTGAACGGCAAGCGCAACCTCGAAGTGCGCATGGGACAGATCGAGCTCAAGCTCGTCACCAGCTGTGTCAGCCTGATGGACGGCAAGCGTCGCTGGGAGCATACCTGCACGATCGACGACATCGGGCTCATCGGCACGGGCGTGACCAAGCGCGAGAATATGCAGGTACCCAAGCTGCTGGCCGAGATCGACGAAGAGCTGACCGGGGCCACGGTCCAGGTCCGTCAGCGGCTGTCCGGACGCATCGTCGGAGTCGACCTGCAAGGGGTCGACAAGTCCAACCGCGAGCTGTCGAACACCCACCTGGTGCTGCGGGACATGGTCCGGCAGGCGTACTCCGGACTAGACCTCGAGTTCTCCAAGATCGCGACGGACAACATCTGGGTTCAGCCAACGAGCCGCATGGTCGAGTTCGCGGGCAACCATTCGTCGGTGGCCATCGCCCACCGTATCGCCGATGAAGGCGACGGAAAGGCCGTCATCACGAGCTTCGGGAAGGGTTCAGTCAACCGTGAGATCAGCGGCGGCATCGCCACCGGCTTCGACATGAAGGTGACGGGTGATGCGCTCTGGGACTCCAACGAAGGAACCTTCTTGTACCGTTCGTGGAAGGTGATCGGCGTGCAACGCCAGGCCATCGGCGCCACGTCGCCCATCGCAAACACCGGCTGGATCGCGGTCCTCGAAGAGGGCG
>CAYYHT010000457.1:0-6557 GCA_964471355.1 uncultured Enterobacteriaceae bacterium | reverse complement strand
AGATGGGCTCGCGGATCGCCTCGTCGAGGTTGTGCCCAATGATCTCGAGCGGGCCTGTCTGCCAGACCACAAACAGCGCGGAGATGTCGTGGGCCTGGAAGTGGGTGGCCAGGCGCCCAGCGCCCTCGAGCCCATGGGCTTTGTCCACAAGGCCGCCATGCAGCCAGACAACGAGCGGCTCAGTGTGGGTGGCTTGTGCTTCGAAGAACGCGTTCAGTGCGTCGACCGAGCCCGTTTCGATGGCGCCGTCCGCGCCGGTGATGAGGTTCGCAGTGCCCATGGAATCTCCGTAGAGCGGCATCCTACGGCAGCCGTCAGCGCACTACCACCACTCGACTTCGGCCAGGCCATTGCCGGGGTTGATGCGTGTGGTCAGGTCGGCGCCCTCGGCCACCACCAGCAGGTACGGGCGGTCGGTTTGTTCGCCCTCGACTCCGGCCATGTAGTGGAAGTACAGGGGATCGCCCGGCAGCGTCATCTGAATGGTGTTGCCCGGATCGAGGTCGTCGACCCCGTCGGCGATGACCGTGCCCTGGTTTATGCGGAACTCGATGTTCCAGCCCTCTTCGGACGGAAAGCCGCCGCTGCGGATGGTCAGGCTGAACTCGCCTGCATCGCTGGTGTAGCGCTGGTCTTCGTAGACGAGCCCCTCTTGCAGTCCGCTGGTGGAGCCCTCGACAGTCCAGGCCTGCAGGTTGCGACGGTAGGTCAGCAGCCAGTTCTCGGAGCGCGCGACGCCGCCGCAGGGGTTGACCTGCACGTGGCGGGTGTTGCTCTCGTTTGCGACCAGGAAGGGAAAGCGGCCATCGAGCTTGAAGTCGCGGATGGTGGTGGTGTAGTCCACGGTACCGCCGCCCGTGCTGGTCGGGTCGGTGGTTGGACCGATGGCGTCAGTGGTCAAGCAGCCGGTGCCCTCTTCCATGAACAGGACCCGGGCGGTCTGCAGACTGATCGCGACGGTGCGGCCGTTCAGGCGAGTGCCTTCTTGGTCGGTCTCGATCCAGTCGTGGGCCAGGGGAATGGCGGTAATGCCCTGCACCGGTGCGTCGAAGAACTGGCCCTGAACCCCGGGTGCAGACGGATTGACGTCGATGAACTCGTCGGTCAGCAGGTCGAGCTGCCAGACCGTGCGGCCGTCGGTGCTGGCGACGTACAGTGTGCCACCTGTGCCGGACTCGTCTGGCAGCACAGCAACGTCGCTGATGGTCCACGGCAACACGTGCTCGATGAGGGTGTCGTCAGCGCGAATTTCCCAGGCCGCCGGGCGGCCACTGTCCGCGACAAAGAGGGTGTCTCCAGCAAATTCCATGCGTCCGGGCTGTGCATCGACGGGCAGTGCAATGTCGGTGAACTCTTCGGTTGCCGGGTCGAACCAGTGAAGCGTTGTCTGGCTGGCGTTGGAGTCGCGCACTGCCACAGCCAAGCGAGATTGGTCTGGAGCCATGGCGAGCTGCGTGGGCCGGCCACCCAGGTCGTATTCGACAAGCCCCGAATCTGTGCTCATCGTGAACGGGGCGTCGGCGCTGCCTTGGCCATCGATGGTGAACGCGATGAGGCCACGAGGACCGACATAGGGCTCGCCCGCGATGGCCTTTTCAGCCAGGCGACCCGAACGGCTTCCCTCGACCCACCAGGCGTCATCGAACGCGTCATAGGTCACCGACCACTGCTCGGTGGTCGTGTAGCCGCGGCGAAAGACCAAGTCATTCATCGAAGCGCTGCCGCCTCCATCGGGGCCGACGGAGGTGAACTCGGCGCGCACTGGCGTGCCTTGGCTGTCCAACTCGGCGACATGGGTCAGGCGGATCAGGTGGCCAAAGGCCTGGTCTGCGGCAAACACATAGACGCGCTCGCCGTCGGGACTCCAGCTGGCCATGTCGGCGATGACACGCTCTCGACCGGCAGCGAGGGGCTCGCCACGGGCGAAGCTGGCGGCGCTGTGGTCGGTGAGGAAGCGGCCCTGCTTGAGCGCAAGGATGCTGATCTGCCCGTCGTACAGGTCGCCCACATAGGCCACGGTCTCGTCGAATGGACCGGCGTCTTCGTGCAGGACAGCGCGAGCATGAGGCAGGTCAAAGGCCCCTTCATAGCGGTCGGCGGAGTTGCAGCCGATGGCCAGCAGCGCAAGCGCAATCATCGGTTCACCACCGTAATCACGACCGACAAGTAGGTGTCGCTCGTGGGGTCGAGGTCAATGACAGACAGCGAGGAGGAGGAAGTGCTGCCCTCGATCTCGCCGACGTAGTTCGCCACCACCGCATGGGACCCGTCTGGCGTGATCTCGATGCGGTGAGGATTTTCGCCGCCGGTGGGGATCTTGGCGATGGGTTCACCATAGGGGCCGATGCCCAAGTCCCAGACCTCGACGCTGTTGTCCCTGAAGTGGCTGACCAGCAGGGTCTGTCCGTCTTCGGTCAGTGCGAGGCCCGAGCCGCCAATCTGCGTCCAGGTGGCGCTGCCCTCGTCTTCATCACGACTGGTCGTGACGATGCCGAGCCGGGAGGGCGTCTCGGTGGGAGTTCGCTGCGCCTGCAGCGAGAAGGTGGCCACCGGTGCGTACTGCAGTGCGTCCTTTCGGCCATCGTCGTCGAACTCGGACAGGTCGAAGACCAGCAGCTGGTCTGGGGACTTGACGGTGGCGTAGAGCAGGTCGGTGCCCGGGATGGCGATGGCGTCGCGGAAGCCCTGTCGGCCGATGGTGGCGCCGTTCATGAGGATGGCTTCGATGTCGAGGTAGTTGCTGTCCTCGGCCCCGGCAACGGAGTCGTCACGCACGTCGATGGCGTAGATGTAGTTCCAGACACTGGTGGTGACCCAGAGCACGCCGCGGTCGTCGTCGAGTCGAGCCTCGGTCAGCCCGGTGCCAACCAAGGCCACGTCGTCAAAGAACTGCGACAGCTCGATGACGGCTTCTCCGGTCTCGCCGCGGTGTGTCGAGAACCCGAGGGTGTCGCCCACGGTGGGGAATGCTTGGGTCTCGAAGAACTGGTCCAGGTCGCCGTTGGCGCGTCCAACACGGTCGGAGATTCCGTCGTTGCCGGCGTACCAGAGCTCCCACCCGAAGTTGTCGGTGGGTACCAGCACGGGAGACGAGACACCGAAGGCCGAGAATGTCCCAGCCTGGCCCGAGATGGCGGGCTGGGGTTCGTCCGAGATGCGTCCTGGCTCGCGGGTCCAGTCGAGGTCGGCCCCCGACCGTGTGGCGTGCCCGATGCTGTGACTCGTGCCGTTGTAGCCCGTGTAGTACAGGTGCTCGACGCCGCCTTCGTCGATCACCACCGGATCGGACACGTCTGCGTCGTCGAATGCGCCGGGGCTTCCCGCTTCGAACTGCCAGGCGAAGCGGTCGCCGCGCTCGAGCTGCAGGGTTCCGCCGATGTCTCCGCTGGCGGCAGCGATGCGCAGTCGCGAGCCGTTGGAGCCCGTGTACCAGACCCGGATCTGGCCGTCGCCGAGCAGCTGAACCGAGTGCGGGTATTGCGCAAAGGAGTCGAAGTCCTCGCCGCTCTCGAGCAGGATTTCGTCGCTGGTGGTCCAGCCGAGCCCATTGGTGGAGGTGGCGCTGAACATGCGCGTGACGCCGAAGTCGTCGGTGGACGCATAGATCATGCGCAGGGTGCCGTCGTCGTCGAACACGACCGGGTCGCGGCCGCCGGGAATGAGGTTCTCGGCGAGGCCGTCCCAGCCGCTGGCTTCTTGGGACATCAGCGCGATGCTGGTGTTGCCCTCTACGTCGGTTGCGGTGACGTACATGCGCGGTCCGAGCGTGCCCTCGGTGAACGAGACCGGTCGGATGCCGAGCTCGGCATCGGTGGCGGTGAGTGAGGTCCAGCTGGCCTCGTGGCCACTCGTGGCGCGGAACGAGAAGCCATGGGCAGTCGACAGATAGGTGCTGCCGGCAAAGGCCTCGACCGAGAGGAAGCCAGAGTTGTCGCCCTGAACACTCCAGCCGCTGGTGGCATCGGCGAGCGCGCCCACTCGGGGCGGGTCCATCAGGTCAAAGCTGCGGTCGCTGGGCATGGCCGGCTCGGGCAGGCTCCAGTCGAGGCCATTCCAGGACCAGGCGGTGTCGTGCTGCCAGGCCGTGCCGTCTCCCGTCGCCATCCACAATACATAGCGGCCCTGTACCCATGCCAGGGTTGGGGCGGCGACGTGTCCAGACGTCAGCGACAGCACCTGCTCGATCTCGCTGAAGGTCTCGCCATCAGTGGACGAGGCGTGACCGATGCTCCAGCTGTCTCCGTTCCACAGGCTCATCCAGATGCGCACGGTGTCGGTGCGCGGATCGTAGACGGCAAATGGGTGCGCAATCTCGCTGCCGGTCGGGGCGGTCAGTACGGGCTCGGGATTCGAGATGAAGTCGTTTCCAAGGCCGGTCCACCACGCCACGCCGACCGAGCTCACCCCAGATGCGTCGGTGCCGGCGTAGTAGATACCGAACTCGGTGTTCAGGGTGACTGGGGAGGGGGAGTCCACAGTCTCGTCCCAGGCGCCTTCGTTGGCGGTGATCAGTGGGATGGCGGCGGAGACATTCCACCCGCCAGCCGTGCCGTCCGAGAACAGCCGCAGGATCTGGTCGCCATCGCTGAAGTACAGCCCGGGCACGCCCGACTCAAGAACCGCATAGGGCGTGTCGACACGCTCGGTCTCGCTCGGCACAACACCCAGAGTGGTGGACAGGTAGTCTGAGCCACCGCTGATCCACCGGTCGAGCCCGTCGTCTGTCGGCACCCACAGGCGGTAGCTGGCGTCGACCCACTCGAGCGTCCACTGGTCTTGGGTGACCGTGTTGTCGACCAAGATGGTGCCTTCGCTGATCTCGGCGACGCTGCCGCTGGAGTCCGCGTCGTCGAAGCTGTCGGGCACCAAGCGCGCATCGGGGGCGACGTCGACCAGCTCCATGCTGCTCGTGGTGTCGATGACCGAGATGGACTGGTCACTGATGTTGATGACATAGGCGCGGTCTTCGTCGGCGTCGATCACGACGGGCTGGGGATCGGCGCGAACTTCAATGGACGCGCGACGCGACCAGGGCTCGGGGCTGGCAGGATCGGTCACGTCGATGATGAACACTTCGTCATCGTCGGTGGTGATGAGCGAGTCAGCGGTGTACCGGCCCGCGACCAACAACACGCCTTGGTCCTCGACGTGGCCGATGCCGCCCACGTAGCTGTCCATGGGCATCGCACTCGTGGTCAGATCGGACACCAGCACCGTCTGTTCGCCCGCATCGATGCGGGCCGACAATGAGCTCCAATCGATCAGCAGCAGGCTGCCCCCCTCGAAGTTGAGGAAGGGATTGGCGTTGCTGACCGCCAGCCAGGTGTCGCCGTCAGCGTCGAAGAACTCGAGGTCGGCCGGGCCCGAGAGGCAGGAGCCGATTCCAATCTCACCAAAGGTGTGTGGAACGTCTGGAGGACTGCTGCACAGGCCCAGTTCTGGGCCGAGCCCCGTGGTTTGGATGCAGCTGCTCAGGAAGATGAGCGGCAGCAGGGAAAGAGTCAGGTTGCGCAAACGGGCTCCGGGCCGGTGTCGGTATCGCGACAAGGAGTGGAACACCACCGAGCAATGAACCCGTCACTTCGACAAAGAAAGGCGACACTTCGGCTAAACGGAGAGGTCGAACGTAAGGTAAGCAATGTTGTGAAGGCCACACTAGCCATGAGCGATACCCCCCAGGACGAGCTCGTCCGGAGAGCCCAAAAGGGCGACCGAGCGGCGCTGCAGGACCTTGCAGCACGCTGGTGGCCTGTCATGAGACGCTGGGCAATCCTGCAGTTGGGCGACGCTCCATATGCCGAAGATGCGTGCCAAGAAGCGTTGATTCGCTTGATTCGCTTCTTGGGCAAGTACGACACCCGGCGCCCCTTTAGGGCTTGGCTGCACGCGGTGGTTCGCAACTGCTGCAACGACGTGGCCGCCCGGCGCACTCGACTTCGCCGTCGGGAAGTGGTCTTGGACTTCGAGATGGGTCATCGCCCCAATCCCGATCGAGACATGGACCTTGGGCGCACGGCCGACCGCGCTCTTGAGGCATTTGGGAAGCTCTCTCCGCGCCAGCGACAGGTGTTTGATCTGTGCGACCGCCAGGGGCTGACACCGTCACAGGCCGCAGAGGTGCTCGACATCGCTGCGGGTACGGCGAGGGCAACATTGTTTGCCGCGCGCAAGGCCCTTCGAGCTCGCATGCTCGCCAAGGGTCCGGACGTCTTGGAACTGTTGAGGGAATCATGAGGTGCGAAGACGTGCAAGTGCGCTTGATGGAGCTGCCAGTGGAGCAGTTCTTCGAGCTCGAGGGGCACCTCGAGGGGTGCCCGGCTTGTCTGGAGATGGCCAACGAGATTCGCACCGGAGAACAGGCCATCGGGCGCTACCTCGATGACTTCTCGGTCTCGCGCAGCATGGATGATGCGTGGGCAGTGGCACAGATGGAGTCCGCCGAGCCCGAGCCGGCCCGCCTGTTCAACCTGCCGCCTTGGACCCTCAATGGCGCTGTGGCCGCGCTGGCGGCAGCCGCTGTGCTCGCGGTCACCGTCCTGCCGCAGGGCCGTCAGCAA
>CAYYHT010000456.1:0-6575 GCA_964471355.1 uncultured Enterobacteriaceae bacterium | reverse complement strand
AGCGTCCGCTCGCCCGATGCCAGCTGTGCCAGCACGGCAAATCCGTTCTCGAACACCGGCGCGTACAGGCCGACGATTTTCGCGTCCAGCTCGGGGAACTGGGCCTCGGGATCATCGGGGTGGGTCATGCGGGCCGAGGTGTAGCGCACCTCACAGCCCTCGTCTTTGGGGATGATCTCGGGGGGACATCAGCAGCTGCCAGGCGGCGGCGGGTGTCGCGTCCAGGTGCACGCGGATGGTGTAGATGCCCTGCTCCTCCTCGACAAACTGTTTCTGTCGCGTGTCGCGAAGCCGCTGCCACGCCGCAGCCAAGTCATAGGCCTGCATCTGCACGTCGCCGAAGTGCTCGAAGGTCTCGCTGAACCCGACCAGTCCTTGGGGGGAGCCCATCGCCTCGAAAGCGGCCTGGGACATCAAGGCGTAGCTGTCGATGCCTGTCACCTGGCGCACCTGGGTCTTGGCCATGCGGTGGACCAGGATGACGTCAGGGCCCGAGATGTCGCGCATCGGGCCAAGCTGCACCTCGTCGAAGGGGCCGTGGTGGACCAAGATCTTCAGGTCCAGGTCGGGCACCTGGGCACAGGCGCGACAGGGGCAGGTGGTGTTGGCGGCGATGTCCTGACGTCGCTCTGCGAAGGCGTTGTACAGGTCCTCGCAGATGGTGAGGAAGGTGTTTCCGTCGGGAAAGGTCTGGTCAGTGGTGTAGGCGAGCACCGCGTCGCCCTCCATCCTCCACAGGTGAAGGGGGTCGCCCAGGCGCGACATCAGCGACTCCAGCAGCGACATGATGACCGGTGTGGCGTGGTCCATCTCGGTCGACGTCAGGTACGCGGTGTACCCCGAGATGTCGGCGATGAGCAGGTAGCCGGTGTGCCTGGACATGGGATCTCCGTCGGGTGTGGAGGGGGGTTGTACCACTGGTTTGCGGCACGTGCGGCCAGGGTGTAGAGATCGAGCGTGTTCACCGTGTCCACCATGATTCTATTGGCTGCCTGCGGAAGCTCGTTCGGCACGGTCCGCTTCGATACCCCGGTAGCGGACTTTCCCGCGGCGATCGCTACTGCTGCCAACGGGGACGTACTCGTCGTGGGCACTTCCTACGCAGACGAGGACATCTTTCGCGTCCTGCAGCTCAATGGCGACGGTCGATTGATGTGGCAGGATGAATACGAGGGCGCCTGGGCCGCGGGGGTGGTTCCGACAGCGTCTGGAGTCAGTGCGCTAGCGGTTCTCGACGACTCGGCGATGCTTCTTCTCGAGTACGACACCGGCGGGGAGTTGGGAAGCACCTCGATCGACACCAGTGTGCAGGGCTGGGACCTGTCGCAAGCCGACAATGGCGGCATGGCGGTCGTGGGCCAAGAGAGTGGCCGGGACTTTGTCGGAATCTGGAGGGGCCAAGACTGGGCCTGGAAGGACTACTGGGACGACAGCCCACCTCTGCGCTCCGAAGTGCACAGCGACGGAACGGTGACCGTGAGCGGATGGGACGAGACCATCGCGGCCGGTGTGTTGCGTCGCTACAGCCCCGATGGCGAACAGCTCTGGCAGCTGACGGACCTGTGCGGGTCAGAGTTCGCCCTGACAGCCGATGGCGGTGTGATCGTCGCCGGTGCTTGGGGCAATGAACAGTCCATCCACATCTGCCGAGTCCAGCCGGACGGCACCTTTGGGTGGTGGCAGACCGATTCAGTGGACTGGGAAGACTGGATTGGAGTATCAGGGGTTGCGGTCAACGCCGAGGGACGGATTGTGTTGGGAGGCACCGCCTATGAGCGCGACGTGCCCAGTGTCGTGTTCACCCGGGTCTATGACGCCGACGCCAACCTGCTGTGGCGCGACCGATTCACGGGCACCGACGAGCAGTTCGCATTCGGTGGCCAAGTGGCCTGGGGTCTCAACGGGACGGTGTACAGCCTGGGGGCCGAGTGGAGCGAGGACTACGCTTTGGTCGTACGCCTGTTGACGCCCGAGCTGTGAGATCTGGTCGGCTGTCCGCGTCGCACACGGGTGATAGCGTTCACTGAACTCCACCGAGAGAGCGAGACAATGAGCGACCCATACGCAGAGCTGCGGGCACACTTTGCACAGGTCGACGGCGTCGAGGTCACATCGGGTCGAGGGGCTCAGGGCATCAAGGTGGGCCGCAAGATGTTCGCCATGTTCCACAAGGGCCAGCTGTTGGTGAAGCTGCCTCCAAAGCGCGTGCAAGAGGTCATTGCATCGGGCCAAGGACTGCCCCATGACCCCGGGACCGGCAAGCCCATGAAGAACCGGGTGCTCATTCCCGACAGCAACAAGGGCCTATGGATTGCGTTCTGCGAAGAGTCGGCAGGCCACGAAACCGGGTGAACCGGCCGTCATAGCTAGTGCATCAGCACCATGCCCTTCTCGGCAGAGATGACGGGGTCTGTCCAAGGTCCGCGACGCCACCGGTCGAATCGGTGACACCCGATTGTGAGGCCCCTCACACAATTGTGTGAGCTTGTGAGAGCAAAGGGACAAGCGGCGGGTGGGGCCCTAGATGCTTTGTGTCGGTGGGGCCTGTTTTGCTCCCCCGGCTCTCTGCGGCTCTCCCGCCTTTGGTTCTGATTTCTGTCTATGGAGCACCCTATGTTTTCGACTGCTTTTCGTTCTACCGTCGTCCTGCTCGCACTCACCACTGGCTGCAACAACGCACACAACGGCATTGACGGCGATGCCGATGGCATGGCCGAGACCGAGCTGGGCTTCGATGACGATGTCGCCGGTTCGATGGTCGATGGCGAGTTGGTCATCACTGGATTCGCTGCGAACGCCTCGGACGTGACCCTGGACGGCGCCGATGTCGATGCCGATGACGGCGACTTCTCGGAGCGCACCACCCCCGCCGCCGGCATTCACACCTACGAGCTGCGCGGCGAAGGCGTCGACGGTCCGGTTGTGGCCCGCACCTCGGTGCTCGCTGGCACCTTCGCCGATGCCAAGGCGCCTCTGCGCAACGCCATCAGCGTGCAGCTTGGCCATGACGGCTTCGGCCGGGTGCTCGAGGGCGCCGCACTCTCCATGGACGACGATGCACTCGCCGACGGCCTGCTCGACCTGGTCGACGAGCGCCTGCAGCAGACCTCTTGGCTCGGTGACGCCGAGTTCGACATCACTAACGTCGACTTCGACGAGGTCCTCATCGAGGCCGCTCCGGTCGACGGCCGCTTGGACATCACCATGACCCTGCGCGGCTTGGACATCGACATGCCGATGACCGTCGACTCGGGCTGGATGAACTGGACGCTGAACAGCGGCGCCGAAGCCGCTTGGGTGACCCTGACCGGCTCGATTGAACTGAGCGTCGACGGGCAGCACCGTCCGAGCGTCGCCATCCACGGCGTGCAGGTCGAGATGAGCCCGCTGTCCATCGATGCCGGTGGCCTGCCCTTCGGCTTCGACAGTGCCGAGATTGGCGGCGCCCTCGAAGATGCCCTCAACGACGTGCTGCCATCCATCGCCACCGACCTGATGGCCGACGCGGTCGCCGACAGCCTCAAGCGCGTCGACGCCGACTTCGATGTGCCCCTGGCTCGACTGCGGGTCGACTCGAACCTCACCGGACTGGGCATCAACGCCCACGGCGTGACCATGAACTGGGACGCACGGGTCATCGGCGGCCCCATCAGCGGAGACAATGAGTTCCTGAGCACCGGCGTCGCCGCTCCGACCCCGACCGCCACCGACGATGTGGCCATGACCGTCTCGGATGACCTGCTGAACCTGCTGGTCTTCCGCAGCTGGCGCAACGGTGCAGTCGAGGACGCTGGGCTGCCTCCTGTCCTGCTGGCCAAGGGCAACAAGCTTCAGGCACAGCTCGGTGAGCTGGCAGTCGACGAAGACACCTGGGCTGCTGGAACTGCCCGCGTGAATGTCGTCACCGACGGCGACTCGCTGGGTCTGCGCATGGGCCAAGCCAACCTGGTCGCCTCAGGTCGGGTCGCTCGCCCAGATGTTCCCGACGACACCGACTACAGCAACGCGGCCTTTGACGCCGGCATGGTCATCGACAACCTGATGGTGCCACTGCCCCAGGGCCTGCTGGTCGACGAGCACAACGTGTCCATCCGCCGCTTGAACGGCAAGGCCTGGACCGAGCTTCGCTACAACGTCGTCGAAGACGAGGAGTAAGATTCCCGCGGGAGAGCCCCGCTGTTGAAGCTCGAAGCGTGCACAGTTGACATGGACCGAGGCCGCGTGAGGCGGCAGTCAGAAGTGGTCCAGCTGAGCCCCACCGAGATGGCGCTGCTGCGCTTCTTTACCGAAAACGCCGAGGAGGTGCTCACCCGTGAGCGCCTCCTCATTGAGTGTTGGGGGTACCGGACCACCAACAGCCGGACCGTCGACACCACCGTCAAACAGCTGCGCAAGAAGGTCGAGCGTGAGCCGCGCAAGCCCAGGCACTTCCTGACGGTCTATGGAGTCGGCTACCGCTACCTGCCACTGGTCAACGAGCCCGCTCCGGCCGATGCCTTCATCGGCCGCGATGCCGAGCTGGACACGGCGCTGGCGGCACTGGAGGGAGGAGTGCGCTTGCTCACGCTGGTGGGACCCGGTGGCATCGGCAAGACGCGGCTGGCCCGGGAGATCTTGGCCCGCTCGGACCGCTACGGGTGGTTCTGCGAAGCCGAGCGGGTGCGCACCGACGATGAGCTGCTTGCAGCTGTGGGGGCGGTCATTGGTGTGGCCAAGCCGGACCACGACCTGCTGAGCCGGCGCCTGGGGCGCGAGGGGGCGGCCCTGATGGTGATCGACAACGCCGAGCAGGCCATCGATGTCGTGCGCGAGGCGGTGCGAACGTGGCTGGCCCGAACCGGTGCCCTGACCGTCCTGGTGACCAGCCGCATCGCCCTGGAGCTGCGCAACGAGACCACCCTCGCGGTCCCTTCCTTGGAGCCGGTCGACGCGGTCGAGCTGTTTCGGGCGCGCAGTGGTGTGGACGCCGATGACTCGACTCTGCAGCGCGTCGCCGAGGCAGTGGATGGCTTGCCGCTGGCACTCGAATTGGCCGCAGCCCGAGTGCCGCTTCTGGGGGTCGATGGGCTGCTGGCCCGCCTCGAGAAGCCGCTGGACGTGCTGACTGCCCGGCGTCCGGACCATCCCGAGCGCCAGCGCAGCCTGCGAGCGAGCCTGGCCTGGACCTGGGATCTGCTGAGTGAGACGGAGCGCCGGGCCTTTGTGGCGGCCTCCTGTTTTGCGGGCGCATTTGCAGCTGGCGATGTCGAGGCGGTGGCGGGCTCCTCGGCGCTCGATGCGCTGCAGCGGCTGCTGGACCTGAACCTCGCCCACGCCGAGAGCGGTGCGATTCGCCTGCCCACAGCGGTGCGTGCCTTCGGCGAGGAGCAGCTCGAAGACACATCGAGGGCGGCATTTATCGACGGGCACGCGCGCTGGGTGGTCGAGACGGTGGGCCTCAAGGCCGAGGGAGCAGTCACCAACGAGCGCTTGGCACTGGCGCGTCGGCTCGAGGCGGACCTGTGGCTGGCGTCGCGTCGGGCGGTGGACCCCACACTGCGGGCGGCGGCACTGGTGGCCTTGGACCGGGCGGGCAGTGCGGGCGGCATGCTCAGCGAGGCGACGGTTCAGGCGATGCTCGCGTCGGACAACGATGAGCATCGGGTGCACGCGGCACTGCGGCACACCGGCACCCTGGCGCGGGTCGACCGAGACCAAGCCTGGGCGTTCTTGAACGAGCGCATGTCGGTGGAGCGCGACGTGGTGTCCAAGCGGCCGCTGGGACTGCTGCACATGGGTCTGGCGGGTCAGGCCTTTCTGTTAGGGCGCAAAGACGAGTACATCGAGCTGGCTGCCAAAGCCGACTCGCTGTTGTCGGGCTGCGCCTACATTTGGAACTGGCGCATCTACCAGAACATCTTTGCGCAGCACGAGGGCGACCTGGCTGCGGCCGATGCGACCTTGGCCGAGGCCGGGCGGACAGTGGGGGACTGCCTGCGAGGCCGATGCGCGGTGGACCTGCGGCAGGCCTATTCGGACATGGAGGCGGCGCGTTGGACTGCCGCGATGGAGGGTCTGGAGCGAGCGGTTCGCGACGCCCGTCGACTGCGACACCATCACTACGAGGTCTCGGCGGTGGGACGCTTGGCCGATGCCTGCTGGAACGCGGGACTGCTGGAGCGCGCGATGGCCCACGCTGAAGAGGTCGAGGCGCTGTGCAAGGACGTCGACGACCGGGCCAGCCTGATCTGGGCCGCGGCCATTCGGGGCGGTGCGGCCGCCGAATTGGGCCTGCCTGCGGTGGCGCCCACGGCGTCTGAAGACATCGACCCCGAGGCCAAGATCTACGCGCGTCTGGCCGGCATGGTCATCGCCCTGCACCGACGTGACGATCCTGCTTTTGACGCCGCGGCCGCCGGCTACCAGCCGGGCGGTACCGAGCGCCTGCGCCAAGCGTCATCGGTGATGGTTGATGCGCGACAAGGGCGTACCCCCGCTGAAGGGCTGAACGATGCCTGGGTGCGGGCCGCGCGGGCCTATCTGCAAGGGCGCTAGCGGAGAGGTAGCGGAGAGGTGTCAGGTATTTCCATTTTCCA
>CAYYHT010000455.1:0-6589 GCA_964471355.1 uncultured Enterobacteriaceae bacterium | reverse complement strand
CCAGAACACTGCGTCCATCGTCACCAGCTACGTGCCCGCCACCAACATGGTCGGCGTGCACGAGGCCTTCCGCAGCGTCGACGACTTCTCGCAGGTCATGATCCGCAAGAGTGCGGGCAGCAACAATGTCGGCGACTTCGCGAGCTACGACCTGGTCGAGACCATCAACGGCCGCAGCGTGCTCGACATCATCGTCGAGGACTGCAGCCCAGCAACGGCCGCCCCGAACAATGACAGCGTCCACGATGGGGTCCGGGTACAGCGTCCCCTCAGCGTGAACGCCTATGGCGCCTGGACGTCGCACTACAGCGGTACGCGCAGCGGCGGCAGCCTGCAGATGCGCAACCCATCCAACGTCACCGTCAACCCCGACTACTTCTTCATGTGCGGGGTCAGTGAGAGCTTCGACAACGACCAGTCCGTGCTGGCCTTCACCGACCGGCCAGGCAACTCGAACAGCTGGGGCGACTCGTGGCGGCGAGACGGCCAGGTCGGGACCATCTGGTCCTTCTGGAACGGCGACTACTTCTATTCCGGCTCACCCCACATCGGAATCAATGGCTACGCCCAGGGCTACGCCGGCTGGAAGGGCGTAGGCCGCAGCTGGTCCGGCTTCCACAGCGGCAGCTACCAAGTTTTCGTCCGCTAGCCACCGCCGCCGAGCAGCCCGGCAGTGCGCCGGGCTGCCGCGCGATGACGACGACGACACCCCACCCACGACTTTCTTCGGAGAACCCAAATGACCCACACAACCACCATGCAAATGCTCGCCCTGGCCGCCGTACTCACCGGCTGCCGAAACATCGAAGACCCCAGCACCATCGACCTCGACGGCGACGGCATCTTCGCCGACGTGGACTGCAACGACGGCGACAGCGCTGTCGGAGTAGGCCTCGAGGAGGTCTGCGACGGCATCGACAACGACTGCAACGGTGTCGTCGATGAAGACAGCGCCGTCGACGCCACCACGTTCTATGCCGACGACGACGGCGACGGCATCGGCGGCGAATTCACGACCACAGCCTGTGTGCAGCCAGACCGCCACGTCCCCCTGGGCGGCGACTGCGATGACGCCGACGACGAGGTCTTTCCAGGAGCCGCCGAGACCGACTGCTCCGACCCCACCGACTACAACTGCGATGGCTCGACCGGCTTCGCCGATGCGGACGACGACGGGTTTGCGGCGTGCGACGACTGCGACGACTCCGAAGCCGGCATTCACGACAACGCGGTTGAGGTCTGCGACGGCCTGGACAACAACTGCAGCGGCACGATCGACGAGGCCGGGGCCCTGGGCACGACGACCTACTACGCCGACACCGACGGCGATGGCCACGGCGATGCGGACGCGCCAGTCGACGCCTGCCACCCGCCCACCGGCTACGTGAGCAACCACGACGACTGCGACGACACCCAGAGCACGACCTTCCCAGGGGCTCCCGAGCTGTGCGACGGCATCGACAGCAACTGCAACCTGCTCGTCGATGACGGGGCTATCGACACGACACTGTGGACTGCCGATGCCGATGGCGACGGTGTCGGCGGGAGTCTGCCCGGCGTCCAGGCCTGCGAGGCCCCCGCTGGACATGTCGCCGAGACCGGTGACTGCAATGACGGAGACCCGGCGATTCACCCGGGCGCCGCTGAAGCGGACTGTGCCGACCCCACCGACTACAACTGCGACGGCTCCTCGAGCTATGCGGACGCCGACGGGGACGGGCATGCCGCCTGCAACGACTGCGATGATTCCGCGGCGGCCATTCACGCCAATGCCGTGGAGATCTGCGACGGCGTCGACAACGACTGCAACGGCTCGACCGACGAGGCCGGAGCCTTTGGCACCACGGTTTGGTACGGCGATGCCGATGGCGACGGCTTCGGCGACGCGGCCACCACCGCCAGCGCATGTGCGGCCCCCGCTGGCTTTGTGGGCAATGACGACGACTGCGACGACGCCCTCACCTCGGTTCATCCCGGTGCCGAGGAGCTGTGTGACGGCATCGACAGCAACTGCAACCTGCTGGCCGACGACAACGCGACCGACATGGGCACCTGGTACCTCGACGCCGACAGCGATGGCGTCGGAGGCAGCACGTCGACGACCGCCTGTGACTCCCCCACGGGCTTCACCGCATCGACCGGCGACTGCGACGACACCGACCCGGCCTTCCACCCGGGGGCCGACGAGTCGGACTGCGCCGACGACAGCGACTACAACTGCGACGGCAGCGTGGCCTTTGTGGATGTGGACGCGGACGGCCACGCAGCATGCGTGGACTGCGACGACACCGACGACACCGTGCATCCCGGTGCTGAGGAGGTCTGCAACGACATCGACGACGACTGCGACGCGGCCATCGACGAAGCCGGAGCCACCGGAGAGCAGGTCTGGTTCGCCGACACCGACGGCGATGGCGTCGCGGGCGGCGGCCTTAGCACCATTGCGTGCACGCCTCCCCCTGGCTTCTCGACGACCGACGGCGACTGCGACGACACCAACCCGGACTGCGCCTACTGCGACTACCCCTCTGCGGTGATGGCCGACGGACCGGTGGGCTACTGGCGCCTGAACGAAGCCGGCGGCACGGTCGCCGCCGACAGCAGCGGCAACGGCCTGGATGGAGTCGTCGGCACCAATGTGGCCTTTGGCATGCCGAGCATGGTGGCCAGCGAGCCCGACGAGTCGGCGTACTTCTACGGCGACGGGGTGTTGCTGCCTACCCAGGACGACTTGATCTTCGACGCCGCCAAAGGCCTGACCATCGAGGCGTGGGTGCTGACCACCAACCCCATCGAGCAGATGGTCTTCAGCCAGCAGCAGTGCTCTGGTGACCGGGTCCAGCTGAAGACCAGCGGCACCGGCGCGACCTTCCACATCACCGAGTCCAACAACACGCCGGCCATCCACACCAGCGCCAGTGGTGGCTTGTTCGTCTCGGACGGAGTGCCCCACCACTTGGTCGGGGTCAGAGACGTCAAGACGAGGGAAGTGCGCCTGTACATCGACGGGGTGATGTGGGCGTCCGAACCCGACGCCACCCGCACCCTGGGCACACTGACCTCGGATCCGACCGAGACCTGGATTGGCCGTCGCTACCCGTGCGGAGGACCCGACCCATTCGACGGCTTCATCGACGACGTGGCGGTGTACGACCGGGCGCTGACCGTGGCCGAGATTCAGGCGCACTACTTCGCCGGCCGCTTGAGCGAGTGCGTCGTGCCCGCCATTCCCAACGGCACCTCCGAGGCCAACGCCGGACAGACCTGCAACCAGATTCGCGAGGACTTCCCAGCCAGTCCGGACGGCCTGTACTGGCTCGATCCCAGCTCGCTGGGCATTGCACACGAGGCCTACTGCGACATGACCACCGACGGTGGCGGCTGGACGCTGTTCTTTGCCTACGACCACCGCGGCGGCCAGAACAACCCACTGCGCTTCGGCATGCCACTGAGTCCGACCAACTCCTACAGCCACGTCGATCTCGAGGACATGGGCTGGTCCAACTCCGACCTGTCCGAGCTTCGCTTCTATTGCCAGACCAACGGCCACGGCCGGCACATACACTTCAAGACGGACGACCCGCAGATCTTGCAGGGCGCGGTCAGCGGAGACCAGACCTGGGGGCCTGGGGACTGGAGCAGCGGCTTCACGCCCCTCAGCGGCCACACCGCCAATCTCCCGGCGTCGACCACGAACACCTACACCAATCCCGACGACGGCTTCTGGAACTTCCCATTCTTCACCTGGGGCCCCTACCACTGGGGCGTGCGCGGAAACGGCGGGCGCTGGGAGTGCGACGACGCAGCCGGCAATCCCAGCCGAACGACCCTGCACCAAGTCTGGGCCAGGTAGCCCCGATGCCCTCCACGCTTTCAATGACCTGCCTCCGGAGAATCCCCATGACTTCCAAGACCTTGATCTCGCTGATCGCCGCCACCGCATGGCTCGCTGGCTGCCAACCCGAACTGAACCCGAACAGCCTGGACCTGGACGGAGACGGCATCGTCGCCGGCAACGACTGTGACGACAGCAGCAGCGCTGTCGGACCCGGCTTCGACGAGATCTGCGACGGCGTCGACAACGACTGCGACACACTGATCGATGAGGCCGGCGCTGTTGGCAGCCTGACCTTCTATGCGGACGACGACGGAGACGGCGTCGGCAGCGACATCAGCACCACCGCCTGTACCCAACCCGAGCGCTATGCGGCCACCACCGGCGACTGCGACGACACCGATGCCGCCATCCACATCGGGGCTGTCGAGGACGACTGCTCCGACCCGACCGACTACAACTGCGACGGGTCGGTGGGCTACGCAGACGACGACGGCGACGGCTTCGCTGCTTGTGATGACTGCGACGACAGCGCGGGCGCCATCCACGACAACGCCATCGAGGTCTGCGATGGCCTCGACAACAACTGCGACGGCCGCGCCGACGAGCCCGGCGCCATCGGCGACTCGCTGTGGTTCGCAGACAACGATGCCGACGGCTTTGGCACTGTGGCTGTCTGGGTCATCTCGTGCGACCGCCCACCTGGCTTTGTCGCCAACGACGACGACTGCGACGACCACGACAACGCCAGCCATCCCGGCGCGGACGAGCTGTGCGATGGCGTCGACAACAACTGCAACACGCTGGTCGACGACAACGCCAGCGGGCTCACTTGGTATGCCGACGCTGATGGAGACGGCATTGGAGGCCCCAGCAGCACGACAGCCTGCGAGCAGCCCGATCAGTACGTGGCGACCGCCGGAGACTGCAACGACAGCAACGCTGCAATCTATCCGGGGGCGCCGGAGACCGAGTGCTCCGACCCCACCGACTACAACTGCGATGGCTCCGTCGCGTTCGCCGATGCCGACAACGACGGCCATCCAGCCTGCGAGGACTGCGACGACAGCGCCGCCACCATTCACGGCGACGCCCTCGAGGTCTGCGATGGCGTCGACAACAACTGCGATGGCGCAACCGATGAACCGGGTGCCGTCGGGGGCACCATCTGGTTCGCAGACACCGATGCCGACGGCTTCGGAGATGCGCTGTCGCCCGTGACCCAGTGTGTGGCGCCCAGCGGGTCGGTCGCCAACAAGCTCGACTGCGACGACACTGACGCAGCGGCGTTTCCAGGCGCCGATGAACTGTGCAACGGCACCGACAACAACTGCAACGCCATCGCCGACGACGATGCCATCGACATGACGACTTGGTACGCCGACCTCGATGGCGACGGAGAGGGCGGAGAGCTGCTGAACGTGGACGCGTGCAGCCAGCCCGCCGGGTACGTCTCGACCGCCGACGACTGCGACGACCTCGATGC
The DNA here is from genome assembly GCA_964471355.1 of uncultured Enterobacteriaceae bacterium. Classification (GTDB taxonomy): domain Bacteria; phylum Myxococcota_A; class UBA796; order UBA796; genus CAYYHT01. The sequence goes on along the minus strand of CAYYHT010000455.1, from coordinate 1,268 downwards.
CACCTGCGGGCCTTGTGTCAGCGGGGTCTGCCCGACCCTCATTGGCAGCGACGCCAATCCGGGCCAGACCTGTGACGAGATCATCACCGCGCGGCCCTCGGCTCCAAGCGGCACCTACTGGATTGACCCCACCGGTTCCGACGCCTTTGAGGTGCACTGCGACATGCAGACCCTGGGCGGCGGCTGGACCCTGTGCGGCAAGTTCGACCGCGACAACACCATCGGCAACACCACCTTGGTGGGCGACTTTGCTCGCATCGCGGACCGCCGAGACGACATCCGCGACATCTCGACCTTCACCGGGTCGCAAGCGTCTCAGGACTGCCGCGCGCTGATCGATGCCGGCGCCACCCGCGTGCTCAGCGTTGGAACCGACTGGGGCATGCCCTGGGGCGACGGCCGCATCATGAACTTCCCCAGCGAGGTCGTCTCGAATCCGGTGAACCTGTGGGACCTGAACCTGGAAGAGCCGAGCTCGTCAGACAGCTGCGTCGCGGGGGTGGGAAACACCTACACCCTCAACGACACACCGCTTAGCGGCAGCGACGGCGCCGCCGACCTAGACAGCCGTGCTGGTCTGCTAGGCGACGGTGCGTTCTGGACCAACCGGGGCCGATCCGGAGCCAACTTCTCGAATGCGGGGGACGTTGCAACCTGCGGGGGCACATGGCACGACACGGTCTACTGGTCGTGGACCGCCATCGACGGCACCATCGACACCCACAACTGCGCCGGTGACATCGGGGAGCTGCAGCTGGGCACCGGCTGCCACGGGGGCTCGTGGACCAAGCCCACCTATCGCTACAACCTGATGCTCTTCCGCTGAGCAAGCGGCGGCGTCTTGTGGTCTGGTAGAGGCATGATGCTTCTGCTCGCCCTGTCTGGATGCGGCGTGCCTCTGCTGCAAACAGAGGTCTGCGCCTGCCCCACCGGTGTCGAAGGCCACGCGGCCCGAGACTGCACCGGCGGACAGTGCGGGGCCTGCATGTGCCTGCCTTCTGTGGACCCCACTGCCGACCCCGATCCCACCACAACCTTCTGGCTCGACACCGATGCCGCTGATGGAGGGGACGGGTCGGAGAGCTCTCGCTGGACAACCCTGGACTGGGTAGCCATCGACACTGCCCTCACCCAGGGTCCGGTGCTGGCGCTGTTCGACGCCGCCGACACCTGGCCCGAGCGAATCGAGATCTCGCGCACCGATCGCAGCGGCAACCGCCTGGTGCTCGATGGACGCACGTGGGGAGACGGCCAGCAGCGCGCCATCG
>CAYYHT010000454.1:0-6609 GCA_964471355.1 uncultured Enterobacteriaceae bacterium | reverse complement strand
CTCGATGAGAAACAGGCCCGGCAAGTTTCGCAGTCCTGCGCGCTGAATGCTCTGACCAGCCAGCGGCGAGTCGTCTGCGACCTCGACTTCGGCCAAGTACTCGCGCGCCTCGGCGGTGGTTGTGGCGCGGGCGCTCAGTCGGTCTGGTATCAAACGGCCCGACATCACCACGAGGTAGGCCAAGCCGAGAAGCGCTGTCGGCACGCCCACGACTGTCAGCTCGAACATGCCCAGCGGCTCCTGGCCAGGCACCTTCTCGAGCATGCCCGAGACCACCAGGTTGCCCGAGGTTCCGATGAGGGTGCACATGCCGCCCAGAGCGGCGGCATAGGCCAGGGGAATCAGGTAGCGGGAGGGCGACTGCTGCATGCGGCCGGCGTAGTCGCGCACCACCGGAATGAGCATCGCCACGATGGGCGTGTTGTTCATAAACCCGGACAGCAGACTGACCGGGAGCAATAGGCGAACCATGTCCCGACGGCGTCCCTTGGCTCCTCCAAAGAACAGGTGGGACAAGATGGTCAGCGCTCCGGTCTCGCGCAGCGCGGCGGCAACGACAAACAGCACAGCGATGGTCGCCAGCGCCGGGTTGGCAAAGCCGAGCAGGGCATCGGCGGGCTCGATGATGCCCGCGACAACCACAAGGCAGAGCCCGGTGAGCATCGAGAAATCCGGGGCGATGTCCCGCGCCATGGCGAGGGTCACGCCCAGCACGATGAGCAGCGTCAGCCAGCCGTCAAGCCCCACGCTACTCCCTGCGACGGTGGATGTTGTAGACCCCGCGGGCCTCGGCGCACACGTATTCGTCGGGGTTGCCGTGGTGCACGACCATGCTTGTGGCACACACCCGGTTGCCGGTTCGGCGCACGGTGGCGTCGCAGAAGATGTCCTGCAGCAGACCTCGGCGCATGTAGTCCACGCGCAGATCGACGGTGGACACGGCGTGGGTCCCTATGTCGATCGATGTGAAGGCGGCCAAGCCCCCTGCGGTGTCGGCAATGGTCGAGATGACGCCACCGTGGAGCGCCGGACGGCTCGCGTCCCCGACGAGATGGTCGGCGAATGGAATCTTCAACCTGCAGAAGCCCTTGTTGAGGGCATCGATGGTCATGCCCAGGTGCTTGTTGAATGGAATTTGCCGCTCGAAGAACTCGAACAGGAGCTCGCTGTGCTCCAAAGTTGCCTCCGTGGCGCCATTCCTAGCACGTGTGCACGCGGTTTTGGTGACGCCCAGTTACTCGGCGCTCATGCGCGACATCCCCTTCACCGTCGATGCCTCGGTTGGCAACGCCCGGGCCACGACCCTCAAACTCGCCCGCGGCGACGTGCGGACCCCCGTCTACATGCCCGTGGGCACCCAGGCGGCGGTGCGTTCTGTGTCGCCGCTGCACATGGATCAGACCAACACTCAGATCCTGCTGGCCAACACCTATCATCTGTCTCAGCGGCCCGGCGAGACCCTGATCGAAAAGGCCGGCGGGCTGCACAAGTTCATGGCCATGGACAAGCCCATCCTGACGGACTCGGGCGGATTCCAGGTCTTCAGCCTCGAGAAGACGGTGACCGAAGACGGCGTCACCTTCCAGTACGAGCTCGACGGCACCAAGACTTTCCTGTCTCCGGAACGCAGCATGGAGATTCAACAGAAACTCGGTGCGGACATCGCGATGGTGTTCGACGAGTGCATCGCGTTTGGCACCGACGTCGAGTACGCCAAGCGCTCGGTCGACCGCACAAGCCGGTGGGAGCTGCGGTCCAAACAGGCGCACACAAGGCCCGATCAGAGCCTGTTCGGCATCGTTCAGGGCGGCTTCTGGCCCGAGCTGCGCAAGCACTCTGCCGAGGCCATCGCAGACATCGGCTTTGACGGCTACGCCATCGGCGGTCTGTCTGTCGGCGAGGGGCACAACATCATGTGCGATGTGCTCGAGGCGACGACCCCCCACATGCCGTGGGATTCACCGCGCTACTTGATGGGGGTTGGCCGTCCGCTCGATCTCGTCGAGGGAGTCGCTCGCGGTGTCGACATGTTCGACTGCGTCATCCAGACCCGGCACGCTCGCAGCGGTGTGATGTGGACCGACAAGGGCCGCATGCGCGTGACCGACAAGCGCTACCGCCGGGACATGTACGCCATCGACACCTCGTGCCAGTGCTACACCTGCACGACGTTTACGCGGGCCTATGTGCACCACCTGTTCCGGGTTGGCGAGATTCTGGGGGCGACCCTGTGCTCGGTGCACAACATCACCTGGTTCCACAACTTCATGGACCGCATGCGCACCAGCATCGAGGACGGCACCTTCGAGCAATTTAGAAAGTGGGTGCACGAGGTCTACCCAGAGGGCGCTCCCTCAGACCCCGATGGCAGCCAAAAGAGGAAGCAGTCTGGCGGCAAGCACAAGGGCAAGCGCAACAGAAAGAAGGGTCCCAAGCGCCGCTGAGTGGGCCCGATGGGACGATCAACTGCGGCGAAAAGATCGCGCTTCGGCGTGGGGCGTGCTGAGACTCGAATTTTATGGTGGCTAGAAGTGACGCTCCCCCCTCGGGATCGCCTTCTTTTTCAGCGTCCTGACACGGGCGCGGCATATGGCATGGACCTTGCTTTTCCATTGGTCAGGAGTTCCTCATGTCCATTCAAGCTGTTCTTGTCCCGGAAATCGAAGTGATCCGCACCGCCTGGCCCGATGGCTCGCCGCGTGCAGAAGGCGCCTTGATGGACGGAGTCCGTCACGGACTCTGGGTTGAGTGGCACAAAGCGGGCACCATGAAGAGCTCCGGCGAGTACATCGTCGGCCGCCGCGAGGGCGCATTCCGCTCTTGGCACGCCAATGGACAGCTCTCCGAAGAGGTCACCTACCGCGACGACAAGCGCCACGGGCCTTCCACCACCTGGCATCCGAACGGACAGCGCTCTGCCGAGCGGCAGTACCTGATGGGGCGCCTGCAGGGACCTTGGTTGTCCTGGCACCCGAATGGAGCCGGCTGGGCCGAGGGTGAGTGGGTCGACGGTCAGGCACATCGCACCTACACGTGCTGGTGGCCGAATGGTCAGGTGGCGATCCAAGGCGACTACCGCCGCGGAGAGACCGTGGGCGTGTGGCTGTACTGGAATGAACAGGGCGAACTGGTCGACACCGTCGAGTACTAAAGCCCTCTGCGTTGCTCATCGGAGCGGGCGGGTTACCCGCACGTCCGGATGGAGACTGCGTATTGGCGTCAGACGACCTGATTGAGATCGAAGGGGTGGTTCAAGAGGTGTTCCCTGGTGGACACTTCAAGGTGCGCACCGAAGCAAACACGGACGTGCACGCCCACCTTGCTGGCAAGCTTCGTCGCTTCCGCATTCGTGTTGTGCTCGGAGACCGCGTGACCGTCGCCGTGTCTCCCTATGACCTATCCAAAGGCCGGATCGTCTTCCGCCACAAGTAGTGGGTTGAACCGTGAGCGAGAGCTCCGAGGCCACAAAGACTTGGGCTGACCGTGCGAGACCCTTTGGGGTCGCGTTTGGTGCGGGCCTGATGTACGGCAGCTGGGCGCTGTATGCCAACTGGCATCACGGCTCCGAGGCGGCTTTTCGCGCTGCAGGAGCGCAGGCTGCGCTCAGCGTGACGGCCACCCTGACAGCGGTGTTGTTCTTGGAGTGGGCGTTCGCCCTGTTCTCCAACGCCTCGACTGGATTTTGGGTGTCGGCGATCGCCACCTCAGCCCTCGGTGGCAGTGCAATGGCTCTGGGTCACTGGGCGGCAGGCACTCCAGAGATCGCCATTACGATCGGGCCTTCGGTCGTGATCGGCACCACCTTCTATTTCGTCTATGCGAGTTTCCTGCACAAGCGCGTGACGGGCGAGCACAGCGAGGGGACGTGGCACCTAAAGGCATTGGGCGCGCTGATGGGCGGCATGCTCTTGGTGCCCCTGTGGCTGCCGATGCTCATCCTGTACCGAGTGGTGGTCCGGGTGATGAAGGCGAACAATCCGCCGACCAACGACAAGCCCTGGTTCATCAACAACCACTGGCTGACGCGGGCCCGCTTTGAAGACCACATCGCACATGTCGACAACGTGCGCCACATGTCGATGGAGCAGTGGGCCAACAAGACCACGCTGCCCAAGCCCGATGGGCCCTCGCCCTACCACCAACAGCGCACAATCAACATGGATGCGGTGGACAGCATCTACCTGATGTTCAGCCCGTTTCACGTGTTCCTGAACTTCCGCATCAAGACGGACGAGGGGTTTGAACACCTGGTGCTGTCGGTCGAGGGCCGGCACCAGTACCACGGCGCGCCAACGCTGGGCTTCTGGAGCTACACCAACGGCAGCCTGACGCTGTACCCGACCCTGACGACCGAAGAGGACGCGTTCTACCGATGCGCTTCGGCTGGCGAGTTCCCGTACCCGGTGTGCATGTACCCGGTCCGCGACATGGCCGCGGGCGCGCTGCCTTTCGAGCGCAAGCTGATTCACCGCCTGGTCTTTCTCAACGCGCTCAAGCGATGCAACGACGTCGCCGATACCCCCGAGACCTACGACTACTTCCAGAACTCGTGCGCCACGAACACCATGGGACTGGGCAACCTGGCCATCGGCGGCGTGACTCGGCTGCACACCCGCAAGAACCTGTGGCTGCGCGGTCTCGCAAGCTTCATGTCCAAGACTGAACTGGGCATGCAGCACCTGCTGTACGAGATGAAGCTCATCGACAGGGGCGCCATCGACCACGACGGCGCAGACCAGATGAACTTCGAAGAGCTGCACGAGTACTGCAACATCACTCCCCAGCTGCAGGAATTGATGGCCCAGGGAGTCACTGGCGAGGCGTTGTCCGTGGCCGTTCGCGAGCGATTCCGGGCATAGGCCTGTTCGGTCGGCGGGGATCGCGCCGGGTGAACCGCGCTGCATGAGATTGGCGCTGGGCGAGATCGTCGAACAGAACACGCATCTGTGGAAATACGTCGTCGTGCAACCGGGTCATCGCTTCCACGATGCGCTTGATCAGGGCAACGCTACCGGATGAGACAAGACCGCGACAGATCATGACGTGACGCGGCCATGGCTGCGGCGTCACCCTGAACATATGGCTCTCGCCCTTTCCAGCGTCATTGTCCTCTGCATCCTCGTGTTCGGATGCGTGGCCGTGGCCGTCGTGGCGTTTGGGGTGCACGACATGCTCTATGCGCCCAGCCGGGTCATCCGCATCGACATCCAGGACCCGTGGACGCGGCTGCTCGATGACGCGATCCGTCGTCAGCCAAAGATGCCCCGGCTCAAAGAGGCCGTGCGCGAGCTGCGAGTGGAGTACTTCGATCTGCTCAAGCAGCGCCGAGAGCTGATGGTCGCCATGAGCGCCCACGAGCGGGTGCCCGGTGACAACACCCAGGCCGACTTCCTGCAGCGGCAGCTCGACGCCAGAGAGGCCCAGATTGGCCGAGTCCGCTTGAGGGTGCGCGAGCTGCATGCCCTGGTCGTCGTTCGCCAGCTGGCAGCGGCCACCCCGAGCCTGCTGGTGAGCGAAGGTGTGGTCGAGCGAATGCGGGCCGATGGCGAGGTGGACCGTCTTGCCGCGATCCGCGCTGCCAATCGGGCGGTCAGCGCGATCTGAAGGAAAGGGCGGGGGCGCACACCAAGCGTGTGTCCAGGAGGACTCCATGGTCCGCGTCGTCTTGTTGTTGGCCCTTTGTGCACCCGCGTTCGCGCAAGACTCTCCACTGTCGGTAGAGGGGGAGCTGATGCGCGTGGCTGGCACCACCGAGCAAGAGAAGGTGGTCTATGTACGCGACGCGCTCGTAGAGATGCGGGACGCCGTCCGGTCGATCGTCCGCCTGGCAGATGTGGCTCGGCGGGAGGGGGACACCGAGAGCATGGCCTGTGTCACCTCGCGCCTCACCACCGAGCGGGCGCTGCTGAACGTCGCCGAGGCATCGGAGATCAACCTGAAGGCGGCACTGGCTGAGGGCAGGGCAGAACGGGCCGATAGCGAGTTCCGCAAGGTTGCCGTGGCGCTGTCGACCGGGCGCATTGCGCTGGCTGAGGCCGAGCGCTGCGTGGACAAGTCGGACAACCCGGCCAGCGGTGGCACGGGCACCAGTCCGCTCTACCCGGACTCAGCGGGGGTTGTGGAGGACACGCAGGGCGTGGAGCCGGAGTACTTCGACACCACCGACCCGCCGCCGTCGAGTCCGTTTCAGTAGTCCGCCAGCGGCCGGGCTCAGAGGCCTCGCACCGTTTACCTGTTCGGCGCTGCTAGCGGCCGGGCTCGATGCGAACCTTGGCAGGCTTGTGGTCGCCGAGTGCGAACTCGCAGCCGTCAATCTGCTGCTGGCTTCGGCCTTCCCAGCCATCTTCCCAGTCCCACGAAAAGTGCATGTGGTGCTGGTGGAAGGGCCAGCCTTCGCCGTAGGCCATGTACGAATCGAGGCGGTTGACCTCGGAGAATCCGAGAATGCCTTCGTCGCGCAGGTCTTGAGCGGCGGCCTTGATCTTCGGGGCGATCTTGGTGTCGACACCGATGACGCGAAGGTTCGGCGACTCCATCAGCTTCGCCATGAAGAAGGCGGTGCGACGGGCATCGAGGATGTTCGGGTCTGAGGTGCAGAAGTAGTTGTCA
>CAYYHT010000453.1:0-6624 GCA_964471355.1 uncultured Enterobacteriaceae bacterium | reverse complement strand
AACAGAAGAGCACGTTGCTAGAGGCGCAGCAATGAAGCGCTTCCCTCACCTTCTCGCCGTCGCCATCGGTCTATTTGCCTTGCTGTGGATCAGCGGCACCACCCAGGCCGAAGACACCGAGGCAGCCCACGCCGTCAGCGTCAACAGCCCCACCTGCGTGTCCTGCCACGACGACCCACACGGCGGCGATGTGGGCACCAGCTGCGAGAGCTGCCACACCAGCGAGCACTTCTCGCCCTCGACTTTCGATGCGACGCGGCATGCATCGACGGACTTCCCGCTCAAGGGCAAACACGCCGACGTCGCCTGCTCGCGCTGTCACACCGGCGGCAAGCTGACGGGCCAGCCCACGACCTGCAACGAGTGCCACATGGACCGGCACCGCACCAAGCTGGGCGACCAGTGCACCGACTGCCACAGCGAAGAGGGCTTCACCCCGGTCAATGACTTCGACCACGCCCTGACGGGGTTCAAGCTCGATGGCAATCACGCCGGCGCCAACTGCGCGCAGTGCCACGAGGGCTCACACGGCGACGCCATGCGCCTGGTCAAAGACGCCGAGTGCAGCGTCTGCCACGAGCCGTCCCACGGCGACATGGGCGAGGACTGCGGAAGCTGCCACCAGGCTGCCCACAAGGACTTCGACGACGCGCGCTTCAAGGGCTTTGACCACCGCGCGACAGGCTTCCCGCTCGAGCGGCGACACAAAGCGGTGGCGTGCGAGAGCTGCCACGCCAAAGACGCCGTGACCACGCCATCCACCCAGTGCGGAAGCTGCCACATCGACCCTCATGCCGGCCAGCTGACGACCCAGTGCGAGGACTGCCACAAGCCCGACCGCTTCCGCATCGTGCGCTTCGACCACGACCTGACCGGCTGGCCCCTGCGCGGGCGCCACTTCACCGCAGCCTGCAGCGACTGCCACACCAGCCAGCGCTGGGTCGGACTGCCCGCCCAATGCAGCGAATGCCACGCCCTGGACGCGACGCGGCCCGGGCACGGCTTTGACCGGCAGACCTGCAGCGACTGCCACGGCACCTGGAACTGGTCACCGCAATAGGTCAGTACCCTGGGTTTGCCGGCGCGAACTTCTCGCCCTTGAAGCTCTGGACCGTGACGCCAGCCCCTTCGAGCATCTTGGTCGGCAGCACGCCGCCGGCAAAGACGAGCACGTAGTCGTTGTCGATCTCGCGCGGCTCGCCATCGACCGTGACGACGACACTGGTCTTCTTGATTTCGGTCGGCTTGCAGGTGAGCAGCACCTTGACCGTACCGGCCTCGATGGCCTCATCGAGCTTGGCCGCGTTCTTCTTGGCGATGCGGTCGAACACACCTCGTCGGTGGGCCAGATGCACGTCGGCTCCCGCCTTGCCGAGTGCCATTGCGGCCTCGACCCCAGAGTTGCCGCCGCCGACGACCAAGCACTTGCTGCCGGCGTAGCGCTCGGGCTCGAGCAGGCGGTAGCAGACCTTGGACAGCTCCTCTCCGGGTACGCCGAGCTTGCGTGGACTTCCCCGACGGCCGAGCGCCATGATGACCCTCTGGGCCAGCAGGGTGCCCTTCGCGGTGGTGACCTCAAAGATGCCGTCGTCTCGCTGCACCACCCCATCGACGCGCTCATGGGTGCGCACCTGAAGGCCGGTCTTTTCGAGGATGCCATTCCAGGTCTCGAGCAGCTCCTCCTTGCTGATCTCGCTGAAGTGGAACTTGCCGTACAGAGGCAGGATGACCGGACGGGTCATGACCAGCTTGTGGCGGGGGAAGTGCAGCACGGTGCCGCCAACCGAGTCCTGGTCGAGGGTGACGAAGTCCAGCTTCTCTTCGAGGGCCTTGAGCGACGCGGCCAGCCCAGCGGGACCGCAGCCAACCACGACCAGCTGGTGCACGCCCTCTTGCTTGTCGGGCATGGTTGCCAAGATGCCATCCATGCACTGCAGGGCCTGAGTGGTCGCGTTGTAGATCAGGCCCATTCCGCCGAGCTCTCCAACGATGTAGAGCCCCTTTGTACTGGTCTCGAAGTGGCTGTTCACAAGGGGGATGTCCACGCCGCGGCGGGCGTTGCCAAGCACCAGGCTGATGGCTTCGACCGGGCAAGCGGCGAGGCACTCGCCGTGACCGATGCATGAGGTGGGGTTGACCAGGTGGGCCTTTCCGCTGACCAGGCCGATGACGTCTTTCTCGGGGCAGGCAGCGACGCAAGAGCCACTGCCCATGCAGACTGCGGGGTCGATCTTGGGGTGCAGGCTCGGCGGCAAGGCACCGACTTTGGCGGCGGTCTCGAGATCAGCGCGCGCGACCTCTTCGACAGCGGCCTCGGCGCGAAACAAAAACGCGGTGACTCCACCCATGACGACGAGGCCAACCACGCCGATCAACACGACTATCAGTACCGGATCCATGCCAACTCCACGCGGACGGACGCTACCACGCTACACTCGTGCCGATGCTTGCCCGCATGCCCTACGTCTACGCCGCCATCCTCGTCTTGCAGACGATTGTGCTTGCAGGCGTCTACGCGACCGACCCTCCGGCTCCGTCCGACCCGCTGTCGGTGTGGCTGGGCTGGATCGCGATTGGCAGCATGGTCAGCCTGCTCATCTACAGCTTCGCCCGGCGACTCAAGCGGTTCCGCGACATGGCCAAGCTGTCCTATTGGCTGCACTTCCACATCTTCTTGGGCTTCGAAGGCATGCTCTCGGCGCTGTTCCACAGCAGCCACCTGTTCACCCGCGAGGCTGCCATCGTGTGGACCAACCCGGGCGTGCTCAACTTCTTGGCCGTCTGCATCGTGTTCTGCAGCGGGGTCTTCGGGCGCTGGATGTACGGCCGGCTGCCGCACCGAACCGAGGGCGGAAATCCCGAGGGCGGCGGACTCGCGCGGGTCTACCGATACTGGATCTTCGCTCATCGCCCAATGGCAGCAGCGCTGTACCTTCTGACCTTTGTGCACATCGCGCTCGCGTTCATGTTCAGCCCGACATTGAGGCACTTTTGAGCCGCGCCAAGACCCTCGCCTTGATGCTCTTCGCCGTCGTGCTGATCGCGGGCGGCTGGAAGGAGTTCCTGTCTCCAGGCGCCCTGCACACCTCCCATGCCGACATCGGCGGCGACTGCGACCAGTGCCACCTCGTCTTTGATGGCATTCCCGACGAGAACTGCCTGTCCTGCCACGAGGGCATCGCGGCGCTGCAAGGCACCGGAGAGGGCTTTCACTCCTCTGTCGCCGACCAAGGCTGCATCGAGTGCCACGGCGATCACAGCGGCCCCACAGCGTCGCTCACCAAAGAGCCCGCATCGAAGTCCTTTGCCCACAGCTCGACGCGCTTTGCCCTCGACGGCGCCCACGCCAACATGGACTGCGCGACCTGCCACAGCGAGCCGCTAGGCAAGATGGAAGCGGTCTGCAACAGCTGCCACGAAGACCCGCACAGCTCGGCTCTGGGACAGGATTGCAATGTCTGCCACGAAGCGGTCGCTTGGAAGTCGGACCTGAAGACTGTCGAGGCACACGCGCTGGACATGAGCGGAAAGCACGGCAAGCTGCTGTGCGAGGAGTGCCACACCCAAGGCAATCACCTGGACCTCGAAGTGTCCTGCAACGACTGCCACAAGGATGGGCACGGTGGCACCACACACGCCTGCAGCGACTGCCACGAGGTGGCCGCCTTCAAGCCGGCCGAGTTCGACCACGGTCCGTGCACCTGTGCCTTCCCCGGCAAGCACCAGACCGTCGAATGCCTGGGCTGCCACGAGGACTTCGTGTTCACCGACTCACCGACCGAGTGCAGCGGCTGCCACACCGATGACCGGCCCCACGACGACCTCGGCGGCTGCGCGCAGTGCCACACGGCGACCTCGTGGAGCGAGAATCGCTTCGTGCACAACGAACAGAGCGACTTCCACATCGACGGCGAACACCTGTCGGTCAGCTGCTCACAGTGTCACGAGGGCGGCAACTTCAAGGGCGCGCCCACGACCTGCGAGAGCTGCCACAGCAGTGCGGTCGACAAGGGCGGGCACGGCGAGTTCGGAGGCTGCGCGGACTGCCACAGCACCGAAGCGTTCACCAAGAGCACCTTCGACCACACCACCAGCGGCTTCGAGCTGACCGGCAAGCACTCCAAGCTGAACTGCCACAAGTGCCACGGCGAAGAGGCCCCCGCGGCCGAGTGACGCCTCGTTAGGGCGTGGCGTACTGCGCCAGAGTGTGGTCCACCGACTTCTTGCCCAGCTCTAGGCGCTCGGCGATGCGGTTCAGCAGCGCGACTTCGGCAACTTCGAGCTTGTCGTCTGCTGCCGCAATGCCCGCGGCGGCCATCAACACGGCCTTGCGACCCGACTTGTTCAGAGACCCCATCAGGCTGCGCAGCCATGGATTGAGCGGCAGGCCCTCGGTGTGCACAGTCTTGAGCACGGCATTCACCTCGTCCTCGGGGAACGGAATGCCGGTCAGATCCACAGCGATGCGGTTCATGGCCTGAACCTCGGTGGGGTCGAGATGCCCATCGGCGACGCTCATCATGACCATGACGCGCCGGATGGCCTTGCATAGCTCCGAGCCGCGCGCGTCGGTGTCACCTTGCAGCACGCTGGGATGAAAGGTCGTGTCGCACTCATCGCACTCGACATGCTCGCCGACGAGTCCCTGCGGCACCTTTAGGACACGCAGCACCTTGCGGTAGCGCTTGACTGCACGATGCTCAAACCCCGTCTGCCGGGTGCACACCGGGCAATCGAAGCGGCCTGTTTTTACGACGACGGAGCGGGTCACGGTGCGGCTCAAAGCGGCCTCCAGAAGCTCCCGTATCTTAGTCCATCGCCTTGCGCGTGACGGTGAGGTCGTGCTCGACGCCATCGCGCAGCACCGTGATCTCAACATCGGTTCCGTGCGCGCCCACCGCCTCGTCGACAAATTCGCGCAGGGTCATGTCGACCGACTCGATGCCGTTGAGCTCGACGATGACGTCCCCATGCTGCACATCGAGCCCGTCTGCACCGCCGCCCTCGATCACCTTCATGACCAAGATGCCCGCATCGACGGCCTCGACCTGCAGGCCCATGCCGCCCCGACGCTCTGGAGGCAGGGCGAAGTCGACGACCTCGTCTTTGCCGACCTCGAGCTCGAGGGACACCGGCTCGGTGCGCGCGGTCCACATGCCGTCGCGACGAAAGGCCTCGAGGCTGCACGAGCCAGGCAGCGCGTCGAGCGCGTAGTTTCCACTGGAATCGGTCCAGGCTTGGTTGCCGCAGCCCTCGACAAAGACCTTGCCCTCTGGCTCGCCCTCGGCGTTTCGAATGGTGCCGCTCACCATCACTTCCGAGGGATCGAGGGCGATCGGATTCGGGGTGCACTGACCGGACTCCACGCTCCAGTCGATGCGGGTCGGCGCATAGCCGGGAACAGCCAGCCAGCCGTACTGCTGACGGGTCCAGCGGTTGTCGAGGTAGGGCAGAAAGGCACGGCCAAGCACGACCTGAACGATTCGACCGTTGTACGGAGGCCCGCCGTCTGGTGGACCGACCAGCAGGTGCCCTTGGGCCTGTTCGATGGCGGGCTCGATGTGGCAGATCACATCGGTCGAGCCTCGCTCTTCAAGTTCCTGGGCGCGCGCCTGAAGGTCCGCCGCCGGGTCGAGTTCCTCGGGCAGCGGCAGCGCCACCTCGGGAGGCGCCGTTGGGGTTGGAGCATCACCAGTGGGCTCGGCAGCGGGCAGGTCATCCCTCTGCTCAATGGGCTGAGTCGGGACGGCGGGCTCAACCGGCTCGGCAGGAGTCAGCCACCACAGCCCAAACAGGAAGGCAAAGACGAGCACACCGGACACTTGCAGCTGGCGGTAGGTTTCGGCCATGTCCTTGTTCACGGTCATGGCGCGCCCTCGGTTCCGGCAATGTAGGCGCCCATGCCTGGGGTCAGCTGTCTGCTGCCGCCCTCGAACAGCAACAGGGCCTCGATGCCATCCCGGGCTTCGATGAGCGGCATGCCCTCGCGGCCGAGCACCATCAGCGCGGTCGCCCAGCCGTCGGCCGTCATGCAGTCGGGAGCGATGACAGTCGCGGACAGCACGTCGGTCTGGACGGGCCGCCCAACACGGGGATCGAGGATGTGGACGACCCGCTGCCCATCAACTTCGTAGTGGTTTCGGTAGTTGCCGGAGGTCGCGACCGCACCATCACGGATCTCGACCACCGCTGCAAAGGCGGTGCCCGGCGCGACATCGGGATCGGGTTGATCAATGCCGATCCGCCACGGCTGTCCATCTGGACGCCCGCCCTTGACCAGCACCTCGCCCCCCATCTCGACCATCCAGTGGGGCGACCTCGAGAACTCGGTGCCCAGCTCATCGACTCCGTAGCCCTTGCCCAAGGCCGACACATCCAGTGTGGTGCCCGCCGTATCGAGCGTGTCCCCGACGAGCTGGACGCGCCGCCAGTCCACCTGTGCTCGGGCCGCGCCAATCTCTTGCTCGGTGGGCAGCGCCGTGCGCTTGTTGCCCCGGAATCCCCACAGCTCGGCCAGAGGCTCAATCGTGGGGTCGAAGGCGCCTCCGGTCGCATCTGCCAGCTTCAGTGCGGCCCCCACAACCCGCGTGGTGATCGGGTGAACCGTCACCAGTCCGTCGCTGC
>CAYYHT010000452.1:0-6632 GCA_964471355.1 uncultured Enterobacteriaceae bacterium | reverse complement strand
CTGCTTCAGCTTTGCCATGTCGCCGATATCCTGGAGGCGGCCCTTGTAGACCTCCATCGCCCGCAAGACATGGGGTCCATGGCCCAGCACCAGATCGGCGCCCGCATCGATGGCAGCACGAGCCAATGCCTTGACGTCGCCGCGGCGTTCTCCCCAGGCAATCTCGAGCTCGCCAGGTACGTGGCGTGCCCTGCTTCCTTCGGCCCCACCGTGGAAGGACAGCACGACTAAATCGTGGTCCACGTCGGCGGCCGCCACGGCGGCCTGAATCTCGTCGAGTGCGTTGACGTTGAGGCAGCAGGACCCTGAGTGCGCTGCAATGACCGCCACCTTGAGGCCGGCGCCCTCGATGCTTCCCACGTCCCCGTAGCGGCCCGCGTGGGCGATACCGACCTTATCGAGTGCATCCATGCTGGACTGTTGGCCCGCCGCACCCAGGTCCATCGAGTGGTTGTTTGCCAACGACACCACGTCGATTCCCGCGGACACCAGGGCTGCGGTGTACCGAGTCGGCGTTCGAAACGCATAGCAGGAGGTGCTGTCGGGACCGCATTTGCGGCTTGGCAGTCCGTCGGCCAACGGCCCCTCGATGTTGACAAATGCTACATCGGCGGCCTTGAAGATCAGGGCCGTGTCCTCAAAGATGACCTCGCCATTGCCGGGAGCCAGGCCGGCGGCACCCTTTCGGAGGTCCGAGCCCATCATCGTGTCCCCAGCAGCGGCAAAGTGGATGCGTCCCGAGCTGGCTTGTGTCGGCACGGCGGCCAGGGTTGGATCAGCACCGGTCAGAGATGCCCGCGTCTTGGCGGCACCCAGCCACTGCTGCAGATCGGCATGCTTTGGGTCGAGCGCCTCGACCTCGCGCCATGAGGAGACCGCGCACAGAAAGTCTTCGAGGCTCCAGCACGCCCAGCCCAGTTCCCAGTGGGCGTCGATGCTTTTCGGGTCCGCATCCGCGGCCTTTTGCAGCAGCGTCCGAGCCTCGGCATGGCGACCGCCCTTGAGCGCCGCGATGCCGTCCGCATAATCATCAGCCAACGCCAAAGAGGCAGCCAGAAGCACACTCAGCAGCATCGTTCCTCCAAGCGGCCCCGTAGCACGCTCGGCTAGCAGACCCCGCGAGGCGATCCCCTGTTCCAACAACGACGCGAAGCGACCGCCCAACACGCCACACCACGCGACCGTCGTTCGCAAACGACCGGGATTCTAAAGACAGCTCCCAACGCGCCCCACCACGCGACCGTCGTTCGCAAACGACCGGGATTCTAAAGACAGCTCCCAACGCGCCCCACCACGCGACCGTCGTTCGCAAACGACCGGGATTCTAAGGGCAGCGCCCTTAGCAGGGAGCGAAGCGACCGCCCAATTGAGTTGGGAGCGAAGCGACCGCCCAATATAGCCTAGTAAGACGGCTTGAATGTGACCGTCTTCTTGACGGGCAGGTCGGCCTTGATGGGCTGGAACTGCCACCCGGTGACCTTGGTGCTCATGCACGACTCGAGGTCGGCATTGGTCTTCTGCTTGGCGCTGACCGAGATGTCCTTGGTCTTGCCATCGGAGCCGACGGTAAACATCAGCACCCATTGGCCCTGTAGGTTCTCGTCAACCTTGAGCTGCTGCGTGTAGCAGGTCTTGATCTTGCGAAGCTCGGCGCGCATGACGCGCTGGACCATGCCGATGATGGCGTTGTCGTCTTGCAGCGTGACACCCATGGCCTCGCGCCGCGAGATGGTTGCGCCACCCGAGAAGGAGCTGCTGCCGCCGCCGAACAAGTCGCCGCCTGAGGCCGAGCCTCCGCCGAGGTTGGTCGGCACAGCCACATCGGTGATGTCGCCGGCCTGTGAGCCGCGAGGACCGCGTGGTCCGCCGACTTCAGGTCCACTGCCCGCGGCGATGTCTCCCGAAGGGATGTCTGCGACCGAACCGAGCTTGAAGTTCTTGAGGTCTTGGAGGGATTTCGCCTTCTTGTCGACCTTTTTGGAGCTGTCGGAGCCCCCGCGGAGCTTCTTGACTGCCGCATTGCCTGCCTTGGGGTCTTCGACGACCTCTTCGGGCATCTCTTCGGCATCGAACTTGAACTCGAAGTCCGCGTACTGATCGTCATCGAGGTCCAGCATGGCCATCTGGGGCTCTGGCCACAGAATCAGTGCGAGTGCGGTCGCAAAGATGCCCATGACGACCATTGAAGCCAGCAAAGCCGGCACGAACATGCGACGGCGAAGCCGCTTTGCATCGTTTGCCTCTTGTTTCCGCTTTACGTCTTCGCCCGGGTCGGTCGCCGCTTCCTCGCCAGGAATCTCGCCGAAGCAACTCGGGCAACTGCCTCCAAAGACCACAAGGTCTTTTTCGACAGATGCATTGCAGAAGGGGCAGTTTTCAGTTGCTGCCAACGCACATCTCCACGAATCCACGAATTCTGCGCAAGCGCAGATGGCCAACACTATACCCTTGGAGACTACCAAGGGCCATCCGAGGCGGACGGACAGCGGCAACCGACGATGGTTCCGCTAAATTCAGTGCTCAGCCTGGGGGCACTGTCAGGCCGTACCAGGCGTCGAGGGTGCTGACGGTGATGTTGCACCAAGCGTGGAAGAGTGCGCCAGCAACGATGCCATCGGTGCGCGCCCTCATCCATCCAAAGACGAGACTGGGCACGAAGATGAAGATGTGCCACCACTGCACCACCACCACCGAGTGACCGATGGCAAAGATGAAAGAAGTGATGAGCAACGAAGGACCGATCGTCGCGCCGAACAGTTTCCACGTTGGCTCAAAGATCTCGTCGAGCCGACTCTGAATGTAGCCACGGTAGAAAAACTCTTCGGGAATGGCGACGAAGAACAGGTGGTAGCCGATCAACTTGAGCATGCCGTCTGCTGGCCAGGTGCAGCTCACAAACCAGTTGGACGTCTGGCCACAGGACAGCTCATGGCCAAAGAGCGTGGTCTGCCACCAGTGGTAGCCAAGCAACCAGGGCACGGTCACAAAGGCAATGACGCCCGCCGAGAGCAACAGTGGACCGCGCCAGGCCTCGCGGTCGTTGAACGCAGGCAGCGCGAGCGGGTAGTCATAGCTGTCGACCCCGCGCCAGTTGCACAGCCACACCGGCCCGTACATGAACAAGATGGGCACGATGGCCAGCACGATCTCAAGCGGCGGCCAGATGGACTGCAGCCCGTCGGACAGCTGCACCACCAGCCGAATCACCACGAGGGTGACCAGCCACAGCGCCAACACCTCGCCTATGACGGCGCGGGTTCGCTGGGTGGCGTCCGGTAGCCTCGAAGATCGAGTGTCACCCATCGGAAACCGGCCTCCACGGCCACACGAGTAATCTCTTCACGCACAGTTGGTGCCGAGAAGGCAGCAATCTCTGGCGGGCTGAGCTCGATGCGCGCCAGCACATCGGACCCGACTTCGTGCCAGCGAACGCGAAACTGCCGAAATCCGGCCCTGCGCAGGGCAGACTCGACCCGCACAACCTTTTCTACTTTGCCTTGGGTCACGCGCGTCCCCATGGGGAAGCGACTGCCAATGCACGCGAAGGAGGGCTTGTCCCAGACCGACAGCCCGGCGTTGCGAGCCGCGGTACGCACTGCCTGCTTTCCCATGCCGGCCTCGACGAGCGGGTGACGCACAGACTTTTCGCGAGCCGCAGTCAGCCCAGGCCGGTGGGCGCCGAGATCGTCGAGCAGCGTTCCATCAACCAAGTGTCGCAGACCCAGTTGCTGCCGTCGTTCTTCGGCCAGCGCGAACAGCTCGGTCTTGCAGAAGTAGCAGCGGCGTCCATCGTTGCGCGCGTACCCCTCAACCTCGAGCTCGTGGCTGTGCACGATGATGTGCCGGAATCCCGACTCTGCGGCCACGCGACGCGCGGTCGCCGCCTCTTCGGGGGGAAGGGTCGGCGACTCGGCGGTGAGCGCGACGGCGTTGTCACCAAGCACCTCGTGCGCAACGTGGGCCACCAGGGCCGAGTCGACGCCACCACTGAACGCCACCAGCACCGAGTCCATGTCCTGGAGGACGGAACGAAGCCGATCGAGGCCAGCGTCGGCTGCCGAGTTATCCAGACCGCTCACTGGCGCACCAGAAAGGGCCCGATGAGCAGCGAGCTGATGTCGCTCTCTTTCCAAACCCGCAGCGCATCGCCAGGCACCGAGACCGTCGGGTCGCTGTCCATGGCCAGCGGGAAGCAGACGACAGCGGCACACCCGGTGCGGCGGTGAAGTGCCGCCAAGATGCTGTGCAGTTCGGCATCCCCGTCGGGGTCAACACGCATCAGATGCACCCGTCCATCAGGCGTCACGCCCGCCGGGTACCGAGCCGCGAACTGCTCGTCGATCTCGAACGCCACCGTGCCAAACCGGGACGCCTCCCACGCCTTCTTTAGATCTGTGATCTCGCCATCGTCCGGGGTGGCCATCCACGCCAACGTCGGCTGGTCGCCTTGGCCACGGCGCAGCTGCTCGCGGACGGTGGCAACAGCTTGAACGTCGTCCGCCCGAACCAGCACGGAGCGGGTACCCATGGCAGTCCAGCCGAATCCACCGCGGCCGCCAAACCGCGCCACTCCTCCGCCATCTGCCAACAGACCAGCGGTGGTCTCGGCTCGATCGGACGCCTCGACGCCGCGCAAGCCAGCAGCTGCTAGCGCCCTTGAAATCTGACTTTGAGCCCACTCTTGCCCAAGACCAACGGGCAGGGCGTGGGGAGCGACACCACCCACCGCGCAGGCCGCTCCGGTCGCAAGCTCCGCCCACCCAGGCGCCGGAGAGCACCACACGTTGTCGACATCGGACAGCGCCGCCACGGCCGCAACCAAGCGAGCGTTGTCCCAGACCGCGCCGCCGAGCACCACATCACGAACGCCTTGTTCCCGCACATGGAACTTCACCAGCTCGCACACGACATCGGTCAGGTTCTCGAGCACGGACGCGGCGGCCACCTCTGGCTGCGCATCGGACAGGGCCCGGTAGATCGGCGCCCCCCGATGCGTGGGCACCGGATAGCGTCGAGGCGCCAATCGAGCGCCGTCGGCCCGGAGTGTGCGGTCGAGCACATGGGTCAGGTCCGCATCGGGCGCGCCACGGCTGGCCAAGGACCAGAGCTGTCGGCTCTCGACCCAGGGCTGCAGCCCCATCGCTCCGGAACACCGTTGAAGGTGCACGTGCAGGGACGAAAAGCCCTTCTGATTCCAAGCGCGGTCGATCTGTCCGGCGTTGCACAGGTGCACCGCAAAACTGACGCCATCGCCCAGGGGCTGCATGGTGAGCGCCAGCACATCGTCGTCGGACTGGCATTGATAGGCGGCGGCGGCGAGCGCCTTGTGCACGTCGACCATCACCACGCGCTGCGCCTTAAATCCCCGGGCCGAGAACACCCCTTCGAACCACTCGCTGGCACGGTCGGCGTCGGCAGCCCCGAGGCCTGTCTGACGCAGCATCGCTTGAAAGAAGACTTCGACATCGAGGAATGGACTGAATGCGCTGGGCTTGAGCACCGGACGAAGCCCAGGGTGCCTGCGCGCAATCAGCGGCGGCGAGAACCGGCCGGCCACCGCGATGATGTCCACGTCACGGTTTCGCAAGCCAGCGGCTTCGAGGCATAGGTCGATGCTGGTCCAAGGAAACTGCCGAGTGTGCCGCTGTCGGGCGTACCGTTCCTCGCGCTCGACCGCGACCAGCTCGCCGTCGATGACGAGTGCGGCACCCGTGTCCCGGCTGTCAGAGACCCCCAAAATAATCAAGGCATCCCACCCTTGGCCGTGGGGGGCATTGAGCTCGCGACCGAACGGTTCCCAGCGGCCAACTGACGGGCCGGGTGCCCAAAGATTGAGTTCATGAGTGACCCCCGTGGGTCTCCATGCCGGCGCTCGCACGCGTCAGCGGGTTGATTCGCTCGGCGGTCAGCGCCTGCATCTGGCGACTCATGTCCAGCATGGCAAGCTGCCCGTTGGCATAGGACAGGGACTCGGCCAACGCGCGCAGCATGGCTGTGCGCAGCACCGACCCAGCCTGGTCGTGCCGGCTAGACAGATTGGCCCACTGCTTGGTTTCTAGGGTCAGCAATACGGCCGCTTCGCGCACGACACAGGAAGCCATACGCGGCTCTTCGTGGTCGATCAACGAGCACATGCCGAACGCGTCGCCAGGTTCAAGGGTGGCCAGTGGCTCAGCGAGGTCGTCCCCGAGGTCGACCATGACCTCGACAGTGCCGTCGACCAGCACGTACATCTCGCCGCCGTGGTCACCCTCGGTGCACACGAACGTGCCCGGCGAAGCCGTCGCGCTGCTGAAGTGCAGAGCCAGCTCGTCGAGCGCAATGTCCGTGCCGTCAGCGAACAGTGCCGACTTGCGAAGGGCCGACACCTTGTCGAGCTCGGACGGTCCGGCACCAAGCCCGCCCGCACCGAACACCGACGCCACACGACTAAAGAAGCCGGGAGATGGGGCCACATGCTCGACCGGCGTGCCCTCGGCCATCTTGGAGATCTTTTGGCTGGTCGCTCGCAGGCGCTCGGAGGTCAGCTCGAGCGCGTGCTGCTCAATCGTGTGGGCGATTGGGCTGTCGTGGTTGCGCAGCTGGATGTAGCCGGCGCGATCGAGGATCAGCAGCCGACATTGCGTGAGCGC
>CAYYHT010000451.1:0-6646 GCA_964471355.1 uncultured Enterobacteriaceae bacterium | reverse complement strand
GTACTGTTCGCGCGAATGCTCGAACAAGAACGCCCGCCATCGCCACAAGTCACGTAAGCGGTCGCCCAGCGACGCTGCGGCCTAGCAGCTCACGCTACGAGCCGGCATCGCCGGCGGCCTTGTCGCCTTCAGCGGCTTTCTCGCCGCCGCAGCCGTTCTTGCCGCCGCAGGAGGCCTTGCCCTCCTCCTTCTTCTTCTGAACACCTTCTTTGGTGTCCGCAGTGGTCGTGCCTGCCTTCTCGGCAGCCGCGCCGCAGCCGTCCTTGCCGCCACACGATGACTTGGCCTCGCTTGCCGGTTGCTCAGTGGCTGCAGGGGTTGTCGAGGTGGCGTCCGGCTCACCTCCTCCACATCCGGCCAAGAGGCCGGCAAATGCTGCGCTGAGGAGGGTGGTCTGAACGGTCGCTTTCATGTGAGCTCCAAGGGTTGCAGTGGAGGATACGCCGCGAGAGCGCAAAAGGTTACTGGGCGGCATCGGAGCACCCATGAGCCAGCCGAACACCCACCTCCTGACCGATCCACGCCTTGTGGGCGCTGTTGTGTCCGTTGGTGACGCCGCCGCGACTGCCGAGCTGCAGACCACTGCGAACATGGCGGTCGATGCCCAGGGGCTGGTGCACGGCGGATTCGTCTTCGGACTTGCTGACTATGCGGCGATGTTGGCGGTGAATGACCCGAATGTGGTGCTTGGGGGCGCAGATGTGCGCTTCCTGAAGCCCGTGGCCGCGGGTGCGCTCGTTCGTGCAACGGCGCAGGTCGACGTGGTCAAAGGGCGAAAGCACATTGTGCTGACGTCGGCGTCGGTTGGTGATGTGGTGGTGTTTGAAGGGACCTTCACCTGTTTCGTGCTCGACGAGCACGTACTGGGGGCGTGATGACTGGCGGAGAACTGATTGCAGAGGTGCTCGAGAAGCACGGGGTGCGTTTCCTCTTCACGTTGGTGGGGGGGCACATCTCGCCCATCTTGGTGGGGGCAAAACGCCGTGGCATTCAGGTTGTGGACGTGCGCGACGAGGCGACGACAGTGTTCGCCGCCGATGCGGTTGCCCGCATGACCGGCATTCCTGGCGTGGCCGCGGTCACTGCCGGTCCTGGCATCACGAACACGGTGACCGCAGTCATGAACGCCATGATGGCGGAATCGCCCGTGATTGTGTTGGGTGGCGCTACGGCAACTGTCCTCAAAGGGCGCGGCTCGCTTCAGGACATTGATCAGCTCTCGGTCATGAGGCCCATCACCAAGTGGGCCACCACAGTGAAGTCGGTCCGTGGTCTCGTAAGCGCGCTTGAGAAGGGCTTCCGCATTGCGCAGTCCGATGTGCCCGGCCCTGTCTTCATCGAATGTCCGGTAGACCTGCTGTACGACGAGCAGACCGTGCGCGAGTGGTACGCCAAGGAATCCGGCGGCGGCAAGACCGACATCCTCTCGCGTGCGCTCGGCTTGTACCTCAAGCAGCATCTGTGGAGGCAGTTTGCAGGCGCCGATTCGGTACGCCCGGCTGTTCCTGCGCCGGTCGAGCCTCGCAATCCGGTGCGCCGCGACCTCGAGAAGGTCGTTGGCTACCTCGCTGGTGCCAGCAACCCTGTGTTGGTGATTGGCAGCCAGGCGATGCTGCAGGCGTCCGAAGCCGATCGCGTTGCCGATGCTGTGCGCGCGTTGGGCATTCCTGTGTTCCTGGGCGGCATGGCTCGTGGCTTGCTCGGCCGCGAGAGTGACATCCAGTTCCGTCACAAGCGCAGCGCGGCACTGCGAAAGGCCGATGTCGTGATCATTGCCGGATTCCCGATGGATTTCCGGTTGGGCTACGGCATGAAGATCAACCGCGATGCCACCCTCGTCACGGTCAACCGGGACAAGGGAGCGCTTCGCAAGAACCGCTGGCCTACACTTGGCGTGCATGCCGATCCGGGCCGCTTCCTGCAGTCCCTCGCCACTCGTACCACGCCGCCGAATGGCCGCTGGGAGGGGTGGTTCGCCACGCTGCGCGAACGCGAGCAAGAGCGAGACGCTGAGATTGCTGCCGAGAGCAAGCAAGAGGTCGAGTTCATCAATCCGCTGGCGCTGTGCGCGGCCATCGAAGAAGTGATGGCCGACGATGCGGTGATGGTGGTTGACGGTGGCGACTTTGTCGCGACCGCAAGCTACGTGGTCAAGCCTCGCAGCCCGCTGTCTTGGCTTGACCCCGGCGTGTTTGGAACGCTGGGAGTCGGGGGTGGCTTTGCGATGGCAGCGGCACTCTGCCGTCCGAACGCTGAAGTGTGGCTGTTCTATGGAGATGGCTCGTCCGCCTACTCACTCGCCGAGTTCGACAGCTACGCCCGTCAGGGTCTGGCAGTCATCGCCGTCATCGGCACCAACGGCACTTGGGCGCAGATTCTGCGAGACCAACAGGTCATCCTCGAAGACGATGTCGCCTGTGTTCTGGCTCGCAACGCCTACCACAAGGTTGCCGACGGCTACGGGGCAAAGGGCCTGCTTCTGTCCAAGACCGAAGACATTCCCAAGGTGCTGAAGCGCGCCAAGAAACTGGCGTCTCAGGGCACGCCGGTCGTCATCAACGCGATGATCACGGACACGGACTTCCGAAAGGGCTCGTTGTCGATGTAGTCAGGCGCTGACGAGGCGGTCGGCGAGCGCTTCGAGCAACAAGCCGGTGAGCGCATTGAAGCGGTCGGGTCCGATGGAGTCCCGCTCTGACGCGACTGCGCTGACGAGCAAGGGCAGGCCGGCCAGCACTACGGGATCCAGCTCTTCGATGACCCCTTGGTCGACCCATGTCTGAAAGAGCGATTCATAGAAGCGCTCATCGTCCTCGCGTTGGGATTCGCGCTCGCCTGCGGGCATGGCACGCCACAAGATGCGCGCCTCGTCTGGTTGCGAGAGCACGAGCAGCTCGGGGTGTCGTTCGAGGCTCTGAAACAGCAGACTCAGCAGGTTGTAGACGCGCTCCCGGGGCGGCAGGTCCTCTTCTTTTGCCACAGCGATGAGTTCCTGCCGGACTTCCTGTTCAGTGAGGGCGAAGACCTCGAGGAACAAGTCCTCTTTGCTGTCATAGAAGATGTAGAAGGCGCCTTTGGATAGGCCGGCGTCTGCGGCTAGATCAGCGACTCGAGTGCGTCTGAGGCCGTAGCGAGCAATCGAGCGGCGGGCGGCGTCGCGAAGCATGCCGCGGAACTCGACGCGCTCATCATGTGTAAATGCGCGTGGCATGCGACCTCAGAGCAGGGGCATCTGGACGCCATGGCGCCCGAAATGGCGTTGTTCCAGCTCGAGCAACTCTCGTTTGCGGCCAATGCCGCCGCCGAATCCAGTCAGCGAGCCGTCTGCGCCGATGACGCGGTGGCAGGGAATGACGATTGGAAGTGGGTTGCGGCCGTTCGCAGCGCCCACGGCTCGGGTGGCCTTTGGCTTGCCGAGCCGGCGGGCCACTTCGCCATATGAAGTGGTCCTTCCGAACGGAATCGACCGCAGCGCGCTCCACACCTCTTGCTGGAATTGTGTGCCCAGAGGTTCTAAAGGCAGATCAAAGTCAGTCCGTTCGCCCTGAAAATAGGCCT
Organism: uncultured Enterobacteriaceae bacterium; assembly: GCA_964471355.1. Classification (GTDB taxonomy): domain Bacteria; phylum Myxococcota_A; class UBA796; order UBA796; genus CAYYHT01. The sequence continues at coordinate 3,088 of CAYYHT010000451.1, read as the reverse complement.
GAAGCTGGTCTTGAGCGAGGTCGAGCACGTCGCCGCCTTGAATCCAGCTCGATTCGGGAACAAAGCTCTTGTCCAGGAATCTGACCTCTCGGAGCGCTCTATCGCTGGCGAGCAGCAGTAGCTTTCCGACGTCACTTTCGAGGATGGCGTAGTGGGTGTCCATTGCCCGGATTTTTGCGCAGGACAACGTGGGTTACAAGACGAGGAGCAAACGGAACTCCATGCCCGACGACGATGCGCTGCCCCGCTCTGACACCGACGAGATCGGTGACCTCAATACACCCGCGATCGTGACGATCGCCTCGTTCATGATGATGGGCGCGGGGCTGTTTACAGCCACCGCCGGCGGTCAGCTGTGGTCTCTCGTGAGCGTCTACACGCTGTGGGCCAAAGCGCTGCCTTGGCTCATGCTGGCCAGCGGGCTGTTTTCGATGTTCGTTGGCGGCACGATGTCCCGCGGACGCTTCTGGGCAGCTCTTGCGGCCGTGCCTTTGACCGGGTCCATGACGATGCTCTGCCTGGTGTGGACTGTCTGGGCGCTGTTTGGCGGGTTCTTCTCTCTGCTGCCCTTGGTGGCGGGTTTCATGAGCTTTGCGGCGTTGCTCATCTGCCCCTTTGCCATTCCGGGTGCGAAGCGCGTCACCGAGAATCGGGCCAAGCTGTTCGAGTAGCCTACTTTTCGGTGTAGGTGAACACACCTTCCCAGCCTTCGGGCGCAGACCCCAGCTTGGCGATGCGTTCGAGATAGAGCCCGGCGACCTTGTCATGAGGGTTTGCGTCTTGGAACTGGGTAAATGCGGCAACGGAGTCGTCGAATCGCCCCGCACGCCAGGCCAGCAGTCCCTCGGAGTAGGCGTCGAGTTCGACGTATTCGGCGATGCTGCGCGTAGGGCCGGCGCAGAGCTCAAAGATCTCAACGGGTTCGCCCTTGCCCTTGACACGGACAAGGTCGATGGGCCGGAACGTGCAGCCTTCGGCGTCGGCGCTGGTCTGTGGGCCGACGAGGCAAAAGACGCCGTAGCGCTTGGTCAGCCCCTCGATACGTGCGGCGAGGTTCACGGCATCTCCGAGCACTGTGTAGTCGAAGCGCTCGTTTGAGCCCATGTTCCCCACAATCATCTCGCCGGTGTTGATGCCCGCTCCGATGTCGAGGGTGATGTTCCGCTTGGTGGCTTCAACGCGCACGTGGTCGAGGGCGTGGAACATGTCGATGGCCGTGACGCAGGCGTGCAGCGCGTGGCGGGTTCGAGGGACAGGTGCGCCGAAGATGGCCATCACCGCGTCACCGATAAACTTGTCGACGTAGCCCCCATTGCGCATGACCGCTTGGGTCATCGGCGTGAAGTAGGCATTGAGGAAGTCTCGCAGCTCTTCGGGATCGGTCCGCTCGGAGAAGCTCGTGAAATCCCGGATGTCCGTGAACAGCACAGACAGATGCATGCGCTCGCCCTTGAGTGCGACCCGACTTGGGTCCTCGACAAGCTCATCCACGAGTTCTTTGGAGAGATAGCGGGAGAATGTCGCGCGAAGCTCGGCCTGCTGGCGGCCTTCGTACCAGTATGCGGTGCCCATGGCCGCCAACAACGCCCCGGTGCCCGCCATCGCCGGGCCCACGGCACTGAGCCAGAGATTCTGGCTGGCAAACACCCAGAAGACGGCACCGAGGATGGCACCGAGTACTCCGCATGAGGCGACGACCTGCAGCACGCGGTGGATGCGTCGGGGTACGAAGAGCAGAGCGATGAAAGCCCCGGTGACCAGCGATAGCAGCGCATCGACGACGGGATCAGCCCTCTTCAGGGCGTCGTTCATGAGAATGTTGTCGACTGCTGTGGCGTGAACGGCGGGGCCGGGTCCGCGACCAAAGGGCGTGCGCACGCTGTCTTGGCCGAGGTGACTGAAGCCAAGCACCGCAATCTTGCCGCTGAGCGCGTCTGGGGGCAGCTTGCCCTCGACGAGGTCAACCACTGAGTACTGCGGAAAGGCACGCCGGCCTCGCCAGTTCAGGCGCAGATGCCCTTGTTCAGCCTGAATGACTCGGTCGCCAATGTGGACCGTGTCATCTGTGCCGATCACGGCGACTTTGGCGCGATTCACATCGTCAAATTCGGCCACGAGCGCCACCGCGAGCGGAGCGAACACGCTGGCGTCCAGACGCTGGGCAAGCGAGATCCGGCGTGCAGTGCCGCTGATGTCCTGGTTCATGCCCATCAGGCCTAGCCGCTCGGCCTTGCGATTGAACATGGCCATCGACGCCAACACACGTCCGCTGGCCTGGGGCAGCTCTGGCCCGCTGCCAACCTGTCCATATTTGCCCTTGGCCAATGACCGGTCATTTCCTGGCAGATTGCCCTGGACACCGACGTGAAAGGACAGGACGACGTTGTCCGCCGCCTTGATGGCAGCAGTGAGCTGTTCGTCTCCGTGGACTTCTTCCTGAACCCGGACCAACAGTCCGCTGGCAACCGGGTCCAGTGGCGTTTCGGCCGAGTCGAGGTACCGGTCGATGTCTTCGATCAGCTGGGGCTCGAGCCTCGCTTCAGGGTCGGTGTACAGCAGGTCGACGCCCAGCACCTTGACGCCGGCCGCTGCTGCCGCAGTGATGACTTCGGCTTGGCCGCTGCGCCGCTCGTACAGATGTGGTGCCCGCTCAAGGGTGGCGTCATCGAACGCTAGCAGGACGACGTTGCCACTCGTCGGGCGCGGGCCTCTGGTGCGGAACCGAGTATCGAGAGTCGATAGCTCCAACAGCTCGATCGAGTCGAACTTGAAGGCGTCCGAACGGTGACTGAACAGCGCCACGGCGATGGCAATCGCCATGACCAAGCCTGCAAGGGGGGCGCGCCACTTCACCTGCTAGGGCCGTGGAATCTGAACGTCGAAGACCAGCGAGTCACCGGGCTGCAAGGGCTGACCAACAAGCAGGTCGCGGGCGCATGTGGGCGCCGCTAGGCCCTGGTCCGCCTTGATGCGGTCGATCTGGCCGCCGGTCACGCGGAGCTCGAAGCGGAAATCAGTCACAGGAACCGGAAGGGACAGCGCCCAGTCTTCGAGACAGACTCTGAGCTCGGATGGACCGGCAAATTGT
>CAYYHT010000450.1:0-6660 GCA_964471355.1 uncultured Enterobacteriaceae bacterium | reverse complement strand
GGGGTTGAGGTTGATGATCCATTCCTGGTTGAACGGCGTGCCGGCGGCCGCCATGCTCAATGCTTCTTCGCCGCCGGGCAGGCCGGTTCCCGCGTAGTGCGCCCATAGACTGCTGCTGTCGACCCAGTCGTCGAGGAAGTTCGGCAGGATGTCGAACAGCTGCATGAACATCAGCCAGAAGCCACTGAACAGCAGGATGAAGGACAGCAGGCGCGGCTTGAACATACCGACGACGCTGTCGACCAAGATGGCCACCGGGCCGCGGGTGTCGCTCTGCAGGTCCTTGATGTTCTTGGTGGGCTCTTCGAAGGTGAGCAGGCACAGGAAGTTCAGGGCCACAATCACAGCACAGCTGTAGAACACGTACTGCCAATCCAGCAGACGGAGCACACCGGCCAAGATGGGGCCGAGGAAGCCGCCGACGTTGACGAGCTGGTAGAAGATGCCCCAGCCGACGCTGCCGTTCTTTTCGCTGAGCTCTTGGGCGAGGGTGCCCTGCACGCCGGGCTTGAAGATGGCGGTGCCGGCAGCCAGGAACATGCAGCCGGTAAAGAAGCCCCAGAAGCTCAAGAACTGGGCCATCATCAGGTAGCCGACAATCTTGAGCACGATGGCGATGGCGATGGTCAGCTTGTAGCCGTAGCGGTCGGCATAGCCGCCGGTGAACATGGGCAGGAACGACTGCACGGGTGCCCAGAAGCCGTAGATGATGCCCTTGTCGACGTGGGAGAACTCTGGGCCTCCCTCGGCGAGGGACAACACCATGTAGGTGGGAAGCACCGTGCGCACGCCGTAGTAGGCGAGGCGCTCGAGCATCTCCATGAAGTTGGCGATCCAAAAGACTCGCGAGAAGCCTTTGATCTGCTGGGCAAAGGTCGGATCGACCTCGGCTGCTTGGTCGACGCCGCCTGCGCCGGCGGGTTGCGGAGTGGTGCTCAACAAGACCTCTGGTTGGTCGCGGCTAGTAGCCGGTTGTCACTCCTTCAGCTTGCGGATGAGCGTGTTCCGGCCGATGCCTAGGGCTGCGGCGGCGTGGCTGCGGTTGCCCTCGTGCTTGTCGAGAATGTGTTCGATGTAGGCGCGCTCGAGGTCCCGCAGGCTGATGTCGTCCGAGCTGTTGAAGGCTGCGTGCCCAAAAGCTGGCGTTGCCGGTGATAAATGAACTGAATCCAGGCGAATTTCGGAGTCTGGAGACATCACGACGGCGCTCTCGACCGCGTTCTCGAGCTCGCGCACATTGCCAGGCCAGTTGTGAGCGTGCAGCTCGGCCCGTGCGTCGGGATGCATGGTCATGCGTCCTCGGCCATGGCGGTGGCTGAACTCGAAGAGGAAGTGGTCTAGCAGTCGGTCCAGATCGCCGCCGCCGCGGTCCCGCAGCGGAGGCAGGCCGATCTCGACGACGCGCAGGCGATAGAACAGGTCTTGGCGAAAGCGTCCCTCGGTGACCTCGTCGGCGAGGTTTCGGTTGGTGGCGGCGACAAAGCGCAGGTCCGCCTTGCCCTCGACGCTGCTGCCGACCTTGAAGAAGCTCTGGTCCTGGACCAGGCGCAGCAGCTTGCCCTGGACAGACAGGGGCAGCTCGCCGACCTCGTCCAAGAACAAGGTGCCGCTCTTTGCCGCTTGAACCTTGCCGTCGACGTCGCGGTCGGCGCCGGTAAATGCGCCGCGGGTGTGGCCGAACAGCTCGTTCTCGATGAGTCCTTCGGGCAGGGCCGCGCAGTCCACTTTCACAAAGGGGGCCTCGCGGCGGTCCGAGTTGTAGTGGATGGCCCGTGCAATCAGCTCTTTGCCCGTGCCGCTCTCGCCGGTGATGAGCACGGTGGCCGCGGTGCCCGCTGCTCTGCGGGTGCGGTCATAGACCCGGGTCATGGCCGCGGACTCGCCAACGATGTGGTTGAACACAAACGACAGCGGCTGGCGCAGGTTGGGGTGCAGCTGGCTGCGCAGACTGGTCTCGTTCAGCAGATCGGCGACGCCCTCGCCCAGGGTCAGCAGCATGTCCTGGTCGTTGCGGTCGAAGTCCCCGCCCGCCTTGTTGAGCAGCTGCAGCACCGCGATGACTGTGCCGGCACTGTTGCAGACCGGCACCGTCAGCACGGTGCGGGTTCGGTAGCCGGTCATCTCGTCGAAGCGACGGGCCAGTCTCGGGTCTTCGGAGTTGTCTTTGACGATGATCGAGGCGCCGGTCTTTGCCACGGTGCCGGCGATGCCTTCGCCGATGCGCAGCCGAATCTCGGCGATTTCGTACAGCTTGGCGACGCGGCTGACCAGCTCATTGCGGGCGTGGTCTACGAGGTAGAGGGTGCCGCGGTCGGCAAGCATGTGCTCGGTCGCCTGCTCGACAATCTCGCGCAGCAGGGCGTCGAGGTCGATCTCGCGCTCCCGCAATCTGGCACGCAAGTTCTCAAGCCACGCGGCATCCATTCCCACTCCGAGAATGGATGCAACGTAGCGACGGGCGACGGCCGAGGACAATAGCTTGCTCCCTTTACAGTCGGACCGGCATGCCTTCTCGGGCTGCAAACGCGCCACGGTGGCGCCACCGTGCCGCACCTTCAATTGCATCCACTGCGGTGTCGATTCGGTTCGGATCGTGATGGAAGAGCGCCACCTGCTTGGCGTTGGCGGCACAAGCGACCTCGACGGCCTCGTTCCAGGTGCTGTGACCCCAGCCCACCTTGGAGCCGCCGACCTCGCCGCGGTACTCGGGCTCGGTGTACTGGGCATCGTGGATGAGCAGGTCAACGCCCTCGCTCATCTTGAGCAGGCCCTTGTCCAGGCCGCTGGCTCCGTGCTCGACGTCCGTGGCATAGACCAGCGACCGTCCTCCCGCCTCGACGCGGTACGCGAACACACCGTCGGGGTGGTTCATGTCGATGGGCGTGATGCGGAAGGGTCCGTCCTCCCATGGCTTGCCGTGCTGCAGCGTCTGGAAGTTCATCTGTGCTCCCATGACGTCCAAGGTGACCGGGAAGGTGGGCGGCGTCATCTGCCGGGCCAGCGCATCGCGGATGTTGCCGGAATCGCGGGCGGCTCCGGCAATCGTCAGCTTTGCGTCCGGGCAGTAGGCCGGCGTAAAGAAGGGCACCCCTTGGATGTGGTCCCAGTGCACGTGGCTGAACAGGATCGTCGCCTGAACTGGCCCGTAGCCCAGCGCCTGGCCAAGCCCCCGAAGCCCAGTGCCTCCGTCCAAGATCAGTCGATGCCCCTCATGTGTGATCTCGACGCACGATGTGTTGCCGCCGGTGCCCAAGTACTGCTCACCGCTCACGGCAATGCTGCCGCGTACACCCCAAAATCGAACTTCCATGTTGGCCCCCTAGTTGTGGTCCACCCAGGACAAGAGCAAGAGCTGTGCCAATCGGAAGAAGGCGAACTTTCGCCGATTTTAAGCCCCAGGTGAGCCAAAACTGATCACTTGGGTGATCCAAAATGGATCACCTGCCCCAAAACGGATCTGTGAGCCATGGCGAAGGCGGGCAAGCACCGCTAGGATGACCCCTTGGAGCGCTTGCTTTGCGTCTGCACCTGTTGTCATTGCTGCTGCTGACTGGCTGTCCGGTGGCGCTTATCGAAGAGATTCCGGCGCTCGACCTCGATGCCGATGGCGTGCTGGACGACCGGGACTGCGACGACGAAGATGACACGGTCTACCCGGGTGCCGACGAGCTGTGCGACGACACCGACAACGACTGCGACGACCTCGTCGACGAGGACGCGGTCGATCAGCCCGAGTGGTACCCCGATGTCGACGGTGACGGCTATGGCAACGCGGACGAGAGCGTGCTCGCCTGTCAGGCTCCGGCGGACTGGTTCTTGGCCTTTGCCGACGACTGCGATGACTCCGATGCCGAGATCAATCCAGACACGCTGTGGTACCCCGACGTCGACGCGGACGGCTTTGGGGCCAATGACGAGTTTGGCACCGCCCAGTGCATCGCACCCACCGGGCATGTGCGCAGCAACGACGACTGTGACGACAGCGCCGACGCGGTCCATCCCGATGCCGCTGAGATCTGCGACTCCCTCGACAACGACTGTGACGGGACCGTCGACGTCGCCGCCACCGATGCCTCGACCTTCTATGCAGACGGCGACGCCGACCAATACGGCGATCCCAGCGTTTCGGTGCTGGCGTGTGTGCAGCCCGACTTCTATGTCTCGGTGGCCGGCGACTGCAACGACACCGACAACGCCATCAATCCCGACACTCCATGGTACCTCGACCTCGACGGTGACTCCTGGGGCGACAATGCCGTGGCCAGCGAGGCCAGCTGCCTGGCGCCAAGCGGTGACCACGTGCGCTTCGACGGAGATTGCGACGACACCGACGCGCGACTGCATCCCGAGAGTGACTGGTACCTGGACTTCGACGGCGACACCTACGGTCGCATTGGTGTCCCGACCATCCCCAACAGCTGCGGGCCCTATTGGGGCGACGGCATGGTGCTGTTGAGCGACGACTGCGACGACTTCGACGAGCGCATCCATCCGGACACGCTGTGGGCAGTCGACAACGACGGCGATGGATATGGCGAGGCGGACAACATCACCTGGGCGCAGTGTGAGTCGCCCTTCCCCGCCGATTCGTCGTACGTGCCCGATGCCACCGACTGCGATGACAGCGACCCTTCGGCGACGCCCGAATCGATCTGGTACCCGGACGCCGATGGCGACGGCTTGGGCGATGGCGGCGCCGCCGTAGCCCAGTGTTTGGCTCCGGCCGGCTTCATCGATGTCGCTGGCGACTGTGATGACCTGGTGTTTGGTCCCGCATGCACGGGGACCGTCGATGACTCGTACAGCACGCGCTACGACGGGGCTCCGGGCTCGCTCTTTGGTGGCAACGTCGCCTTCCTTGGCGATGTGGACGGCAACGGCGGGGTCGACATCGGCATTGTTGGGTTGGCCGAGGACAGCAACGGGGGCGCGGTCCACTTCGACCAAGGCGCCATCGCGGCGGGCATCATCCCGGCGGCTAGCTTGTCTGCCAGGCGCCACGCCGAGTCCGCTGACCTGAACCTGGGCGCGGCCCTGTTCGGCAGAGGCGACATCGACGGTGATGGCAAACCCGAGGTGGTGATGGGGTCGCCGGGAGCGTCCGATGGCGGTGCGCAGAGCGGCACCGTCTGGATTCTCTGGGGCGATTCCTATGCCGGTGACCGGAGCATCCTCGACGAGCTGCTGGTCGACGAAAAGGCCTACCGGGTCTCGGGCACCACAGCGGGAGACCGCGTCGGCAGCTCGGTCCTGGTCCATGCGACCAACACCGTCATTGGAGCGCCGCTGCACGATGCCGAATCTGTGGGTGACGCTGGCAAGGTCTACCTCATGAGCGGTGCGACCATGCTCGTCGACCGGTTCAACGGCATGGCTGATCTGTCGGACTCCGAGCTGTCCATCTACGGCGTCGAGCCCGACGCCCAGTTCGGCAGCCAGATGGTGCTGTACGACCTGTGGGGCACGGGCGGCGACGGCATGCTCATCACCGCCCCGAAGTGGGGAAACAACGAAGGCACGGTCTGGTACGAGAGCGGCATTGGGTCGGGCAACTTCCCGATCACCGACTCGGGAACGGGCTTTTTGCGGGGCATCGACGGCTGGGAGCTAGGCACGTCGGTCGCCAATGCCGGGGACGTCGATGGCGATGGCCGCGATGACATCTGGGCCGGCGCACCCGGTGCCAACGGCGAGACCGGATTGGTGGCCCTGGTCATTGGCAGCGTCGGCTCGCTGCCTAGCAAGACACTGCCTTCGGGCGCAGACGCAATCATCGAGGGGCCAGTGGGCGGCGTGCGCTTCGGCGACCGGATTGCCGGAGGGCTCGATGTGACCGGGGACGGAGAGGTCGACCTGGTCGTGGGCTCTCCCGACAGCGACACGGGCATCGTGTGGATCCTGGAGGGACCCTTCTCGGGCACAACCACCGTGGATCCGGCACTCGACCGGCGCCTGCAGGGCAGCAATACTGGTGACCGATTTGGGGCCGCCATCGACGTGGGTCACGCAGATGGCGACGCACGGGGCGACCTGCTGATTGGCGCCCCCAACGAGGGCGACGGGCGCGCCTATCTAGTGCTGGGCGCCGACCTCTGATTTGTATGTCGCACGGACCTGTCGTCGCGCATTCAAGGAGCAAGAGGGGAGGCAACCATGCGAGTCTGGAGTGCAACATTGTTGGCGGTATTGGCGGTCGGCTGCCGTACTTCTGGCACAGTGACCGAAGACGGTGTCGTCGACGGCGTCGCCGATCTGCCAGAGTCACTCGTCGGAGAAGACACGGACGGGGACGGGCTGGGTGTCGCCGAAGAGCTTCTGTACGATACCGAAGATGGCAGCGCAGATTCCGATAACGATGGCGTGTCGGATGCCGATGAAATCTACATCTGGGGAACCGACCCCGACGAGTCCGATACCGATGGTGATGGCCTTAGCGACGGCGAAGAAGTCAACGAGTACAACACCGATCCGCTTGACCCTGACAGCGACAATGACGGCCTGAAAGACGGCAAGGAGGTCGAAGACATCGGCACCGACCCGAATGTTGCGGACACGGATGGGGGTGGCGTATCGGACGGAGTTGAAGACGAGCTGGGCACCGACCCCCTCAACGACGGGGATGACTCGGCTGACGACACCGACAGCGATGGAGATGGGCTG
>CAYYHT010000449.1:0-6681 GCA_964471355.1 uncultured Enterobacteriaceae bacterium | reverse complement strand
CGGACACGGACACGGACACGGACACCGACACGGACACGGACACGGACACGGACACCGCAGGTGTGGTGGACACCGGGCAACTTGAGCTGCCCGCCGGCTGCTTCTGTGATGCACGTGGCGGTGCCGTTGGAGGCGCCCCGTTCCTGCTGCTGGCGCTGTTGAGCGTCATGCGGCGTCGGGAAGACTAAGCCACCAAAGCTGCCGCACCGTCCTGCGCCTTGCGCGGGTGGACCAAGACCGCCCAGGGAGGCGAAGCTGCGCCTTACCGGTTCGGCCCGCTAGAGCGTCGGTGACACCGTGAGCATCGCACCGAGCACGCCTTCAACGCGTCCTCCGGTGCCAATGTTCAGGCCCAGCCGGCCCTCCATGCGAAGCATGTCTCCGAGTCCCAGTGAACCGGCGCCGTGCACACCCATGCGACCAGGAAACTGCCCGCCCACGAGCAAGCCGAACTCCAAGTCATCCATGACCAAGCCGGCACCCGCATGGCCTCCAAGGCCAACGCCTGACGTTCCGGCGGTGCCATCGGACTTCTGCCACAGGTATTGCCCGCCCAGCAGCGGAGACGCCAGCAAGGCACCGCGCATCCACACCGAATCGGTCACAAGTCCTGCCCCCAGCTCGAGCGGGATGTTGAGCTTCGCGGCGGGCTCGGCAAAGCCGTAGATGTCCTTGTCGGCCAGCTTGGAGCCCAGAATCATCACCGAGCCCAGCGCGGCATGCAGGCGCAGCCCGCCATCTGACGCTTCCTTTGGCGGCTTGGGGGGCTTGGCTGGTGCTTCAGCCCCCGCAGGCGGCTTGTTGGCCACGTGCTGCTTGATGTCCGTCTCGAGGTGAGCGGTCCCGCCGCGCTTGACATGCACGATGCGCGCGAACGTGATGGTGCGCAGGGTCTCGCCCGCCTGGACCATGTGCAGACCCTCAGGGAGCTCGGCCGGGAACGAGGCCGGAACACCATTGAGCGTCGCGATGTACCCGGTCGGCTCGGGCTCGAGCACGATGATGCCGCGACCAACCTCGGCCTTCCAGGCGGTGTCATACAGCCGCCGCATCTCGGGGCCAAAGTCCGCGTTCCAGTACTCGTTGTCGACGCGGCTGACGGCGGCAAAGGCTATCGTCGCATCTTCCTTTTCGCCCAGAAGCTGCAGCAACACCGCCTCGGCAAGCCACATGCGGGCGATTTGTCTCGGCTTCATCACGTCGCCGCAGACCAGCGACCCGTCGAGCGTACCCAGGGCCGTCTCAGCATCTGCCAGCCGGTACTCAATGACCGCGTTCTCAAATTCGTCGAGGGCCGAATCTCGAACGTCACAACCCTCGGCTTGGGCGGCGGGGATCAGTGACAGCATCAGCAGCAGCATGCTCCATCGTACCAGCTGTAAAACCATCGCGAAAGTGTACTCAATATCACTTTTATTGAGTATAAGGTGAACATGAAGAATGGGCCTACTCCCGAGCTTTACTCATACCTGTCGTACCGAGATTTTCTTCGAGACTGGTTCAAGGCACGAAAATCGGCAGACCCGAGGTACAGCCATAGGCTGTTCGCGAGACGAGCGGGGGTTCGTTCGCCTTCCCTCCTCAAGGAAGTCATCAACAACGGCCGGAACCTCACCCCGAGCACCAGCGAAGGCTTCATCCGTGCACTAGGCCTCAACAATGAGGCCGCGACCTTCTTCACCGACCTGGTTCAGTTCGACCAGGCCAAGACGCCGGGCGACAAAAACGACGCCTGGGATCGCATCGCTGCGTGCCGTCGGTTTCGATCTGCGCGGCCGATCGAGGGCGGGACCGTGGCCTATTTGTCCCACTGGTACTACCCCGCGATACGCGAGCTTTCCCTGCGGGCCGACTTCCAACCAGACTCGACCTGGATTGCACGGCAGCTACAGCCCAACATCACCGAGCCGCAAGCCCGCCGGGCCCTCGAGACCCTGCTGGAGCTCGGATTGTTGGTGCGCGACGGCGAGCGTGTCAAGCCCGCCGAGGTGTCGCTCGCAACCCCACATCAGGTGGCTGGATTGGCAGCGCACAACTACCATCACCAGATGCTGGATCGGGCACGAGACGCCATCGAGGGTGCATTGCCAGACGAGCGTCACATGTTGGGGGTCACCGTGGCCATCCCAGAGCACCTGATTCCACAGCTCAAAGCTGAACTGGACGCTTTCCAAGAACGGCTGCTACACATCTGTGATGAGCATGCCAGTGACGCACAGCGCGTCTTTCAGCTGAACCTGCACCTCGTTCCGCTGTCGCGCTCCATCGAGCCTCGGCAGACGTCGGACCCGGAGACCTCATGAACCGCCTAAGCCCCCTCATCGTGATGATGCTTCTAGGAGCCGGATGCGACGAGGTCGACCCCGGCACCGCTGTAGGCAATCCGGGCAAAATCGGCTTCGGCGCTGACGATCCCCTGGACGGGGCGAGCCTCTCCCGAGCTGAGGCCTACATCGTCGAGGTGCGAGCGGCCAAGTGCGACGGCATCCTCACCGAGCGTGTGATCGTGGACGAGGTGTTTGACCTGCTGGAGCCGACGGCCAGCCTGATTGCCATTGCCGGGGGCTCCTACTGCACGCTCGATGTCGAGCTCGACACCGAGCTGCCCATCAGTCTTGAGGGCACTACCGCATCTGGAACCGCCTTTGATGTCGTCCTAGATCCGGGCATCGTCCGGTTCGACGCCGATTTTCTTATCGATGGCAACGAGCTGCTCATCGAGTTCCCAGTGGCAGCTTCCCTGCCCGCCGAAGAGATTGATGCCCTGGGGCCTGACAGCAGCATCGACAAAGAAGACCCCATCGCGAGCCGCTGGGCCGACGACATCGGGGTCAGCTCATCGCTGCGAGACGGCACAGGCTTCATCGGCACATCGGGCGATGCGACGTCCGACACCGGCAACTCGGCCGCCGATCTCGGCGCTGGATGCGGTTGCACATCCTCGTCCGGGTCAGGGTCTCTCGGCGGACTGCTGTTGATTGTGCTGGCCACCCTGCGGCGAGGCGGCAGGCGGCGCTCGACGCGTCAGAGCACGCCAAGCTCGTAGAGCACGGGGCAGTAGGCAACGCAGACAGACTGCTCCCCGGTGCCATCAAAGTCCTGAGTCTGGCATTCGTAGCCGCGTGGACAGGCATTGTCTCCGCCGCCATGGCAGTCAAAGAAGCAGTACGACTCATTTTCGTATTGCTCAAAGCCCTCGACGGGATTGAAGCTCAGGCACTTGCCCCCTGACGGGCAGCTGCCTTGCAGGTCAAAGCCCCACGGATCGGGCGTACAGGTCTGGCAGCCGGGCTCGGCGGGCACGAACTCGCACTCTCCGCTGTCCTGACAGAACTCGCCATAGGCACAGTCGATCTGTGAGTCGGTGCACCCGTCGGTGATGCATGCGCGGTTCTCGCTGTCGCAGTGCTGGTCGGCAAAGCAATCGATGTCCGTGGCACAGCCGGGAATGCAGAAGTTGTTTTCACCGCAGTAGGTGCCAATTTCACAGTGACTGTCCTCTAGACAGTCCACCGCCACACACCGATTCACGGCGAGCTCACACACCTCAAAGCCGTCGAGAGCGAGGCAGTCTCCGTCGACCTCGCAGTAGTCGTTCGGCGGTCCGCTGGTGCACGAGATGCCCACCGACCAAGCCACCACGGAGATCGCAACGACGGCGACACGGGACACAGGGGTCATTCCTCACCTCCTGTTCCGCCACAGAACAGGTCGAGGTCAGTGTCTCCGGGATTGTAGCGGGCGGCCACTTGCTCTCCGGGAGAGGGCAGGCTCAGGCGGTCAAACACAATGGCCCAGGTTTCGTCGCCGGTCTCTTCGTGAGGGATCAGCTGAAGGGTCCACTCACCCTCGTCACAGGGCACATCCTCGTTGTCGACGAGCACACGGAGCGTGGGCGCAATGGGGGAATCCGACAGGTAGAACACGTCGCGCAGCCGGCTTGTGTTCAGGGAAAGCTCGGTGACAATCGGGCCGAAGTCGGCGGCACACAGGTTGCCGATGATGCCCTGCCCCTTGGTGGCGGCAAAGACGTAGCGATCCCCCTGGGTGGTGTAGTCACTGGGTGGGCAATCATCGAGGTTGACAGCGACGAGCGCCGACAGGGTGACGGCGTCGCGCGATGCTCCGCCCTTGAGGGCCTTGAAGTAGTCCACGTACTCGGGAGCCCCGAGCGGAGACGAGTCCTCTTCGTCGCTGACCCAGATGATGGACAGCTTGGCGTCGTCGCGCAGGAAGGCAGAGTTCGTGGCGGCATTTTGCGGCTCGAAAGCCAGCTTCGCAGCTTCGAGCCCCATTTCATAGCCGGAGCCCGTGGTGCCAACACGAACGATGTCCTCGAACACGCCATCCGGGTCCTCGGTCTCAGGCGTGATGATTTCACCGCGGATGGCGCCAGCATCGACCACCGTGTCGGTTGTGGTGACGCCAATGTGGTAGTCGACCTCTGCCTCCACAAAGTAGGTCAGAAACTCCTGGAAGTTGGAGCCGAGCTTGACCTGGTAGGGAAGCATCGAGCCGGAGTTGTCGACAACCAACAGGATGTCGACCTTGTCCGCTGGGTTTTGGAAGAACACATCGACGTTGTCGTGGGTCGCCAGCTCATACTCATTGCATGAGCTGGCCAACAGAAGAATGAACGCGGCCAATCCAAGCTTTCGCATCGGGCCTCCTCAGGCGCGCAACCTGTCCGGTTTTGCGGGTGCCGTCAAGCGGAGCGAGCGTTGTCAGCAGCGTTTTGACGGCCTAGCGCACCGACCAGGTCTTGTGCCCGGTCAGGGGACCACTCGTCCAGTCCAAGCGCAGCTGCACCCCCCGGCCCGCCTCGAGCGGCTCCACTTCGACTTCGAGCCGCAATACGCCATCGACCCCCACCTCGAGATCCGTCAGAGGTAGGTAGACCTGACCCCAACGTGTCGGGGGATCGGCCGGCCCGGTGCGCAGTTCCATGCTCGTGGACAGGTGGAGTGTGAACCAGGCGGCGAGCCCCAGAAGCCGACCGGGGGGAAGTCCCTCGATGCGTGCAGCACCATTGACGTAGCCAACCGTCGGCGGCAGGCGCGCCACCACGACACCCGCGTGCAGCAAGCCGCTGGCGGGGACTTGTGTGGTCCAGCCTTCCGCCTCGGCCATTCCCCGAAGCTGCCTCAGGTCCACCCCGTGTACGGATCCGAACATGTCGACGGCCTTTGTGTGCAGCTTTGGAGCATGCACTGGGGCCAGATGCAGCGAGATCTCTCCCGGAACAACCACTCCGCCCGGAGCAAGGTGCTTTCGCAGGCATGGCTCAAGGTCCTGTGCCGAGCCGCCGGCGAGCGCGAAGGCTCCGTAGGTGTCCGTCACCACCACATCGACCTGCTCGGGCAGGTCGACTGTCGCGAAGTCTCCCTGCACACACTCCACGATGTCGCCCAGACCGGAGTCGGCCACGACCCGTCGCGTCAGGTCGAGCTGGTTGCCATGGTCCACCGCATAGACCTTGCGCGCCCCCGCCCGCGCCGCCACACAGGCGAGGATGCCCGTTCCGGTGCCCGCATCCATGACCACCATTCCAGGCTCGATCACCTCGGCCAGCGCCGCCGCATAGGCATCGATTCGGGCCCGGTCCCCCAGCAGGCGCCGGTGGTCATCCACGCTCACAAAGCGCTGGAAGGCGGCCACGTCTTTGTCTACCTCGAGTGGGTGCACCAGCACATTCGAGTCCACCAGAAGCCTGTAGATGCCAGCCCCCTCCTGGCCGAATCGCGCCTTTACCTCTTCTTCGGTGTGCGGGTCTCGGCAAAAAGACAGGACCGCGATCGCTGCGGGCGGGATCCGGACCGCCTTGCCCAGGGCTGGTGAACGAACGAGCAAGGTGCCGTCATGCTGAAAGGACAGTTGCAAGCCGCTCGCTCGAACACTCTTCATGACTTCCTAGACAGTGACCAACTCCATTGTGGTCCACGAAAGAAATGAACGGCCATTCATTAGCCGTTAGACTTATGAATGAATGCTCATTCATCGAGCAGCGATAGCGGCATCAAGCGCCGCCAAGCCTAGGGGTACCGATGTCCAACAAAATCCACAACGCCACCGAGGACGAAGCTCGCGAGCTTGCAGAGTCCAGCCGCGACACGGACTGGGCAGGTCGCAGCTTCATGAAAGAGCTGTTTCTGGGCAATCTGCGGGTCGATTGGATCGACCCCTTCCCTGTGACCCCGCACACGGCCGAGTTCCGTGCGTTCTACGACCAGCTCAAGGCATTCATGGAGGCCGAGGTCGATGGACCCGCCATCGACGCGGCGGGCGAGTACCCGACCCACGTACTCGATGGTCTCAAGCGCATGGGCGTATTCGGCATGAAGATCCCCAAGAAGTACGGCGGTCTTGGCTTCACCCAAGCCGAGTACTGCGCCGCGCTCGAGATGATGGGCTACTACGAGGGCAGCCTGATCGCCCTGGTCTCGGCCCACCAGTCGATCGGCATCCCCACGCCGGTCTACCTCTTCGGCACCGACGCACAGAAAGAAAAGTACCTGCCCCGCTGCGCTGCCGGTGCGGTCAGCGCCTTTGCACTCACCGAAAAGGACGTCGGCTCCGACCCCGCTCGGCTGGCAACCATCGCCACCCGCAATGAAGACGGCGACTACGTGATCAACGGCAAGAAGCTGTGGATCACCAACGGCACCATCGCCGACCTGATGG
>CAYYHT010000448.1:0-6695 GCA_964471355.1 uncultured Enterobacteriaceae bacterium | reverse complement strand
GGCGAAGTCGCCGCCCACTACGACCTGACCAAAGGTCTCGATGATTCGGCCGGCGGCTGCCTGTCCGCCGTCGGCTCCGCCGAGCAGGATCAACCGCGTGCTGGCTAGGTTGAGTCCCAGCCGGAACAGGGTCGCGGCCAGAAGCACCGTCGGAAACACCGAGACGTCGACCGGCTTGTTCGCCTGCAGGGCGACCATGAACACCAACAGTGCGACGCCAAAGGACAGGGCCAGCAGCATGTCCAGGACAAAGATGGGCAGTGGCGCCATCATGAGAAGGACGAGCAGCAGGCCAGCAGCGGCGAGGGCTGCGTCTCCACGAAGTAGCAAGTCTGCGAAGCGAGACACTTTGTGCACTCCCTGCGCGTGCATCGGCCGGTCTGCGAGGGAGTTTAGGGTCAAGGCAGCCTGTGTCCCGCCGATGGACTGGCCGGGAGGTCCACATGACCCGCAAGCTGCTAAATCGGCTGACGAGGCTCCATCGCTACGGTGAAAGGCGCGCTCAGGTCGAGCTAGGTTCGGCCGTGGCCGCCCATGAAATGGAGCAGCAGGCGCTCGAGAATATTCGCGGTGGAGTCGCCAAGAGTGCGGCGGAAGTGACCGCCGGCTCGGCCGATGAGCTGCGCCGGCACCACGAATGGGCCCTGCATGCCGAGGCGCAGTTGAGGCAGCGCGCCGTCGGCCTCAAGCGCATCGCCGCTGAGGTCGAGAGGCGCCACGAGGTACTGACCGACGCCATGCGCGAGCGCCGGGTGGTCGAGCGCTTTGAGGAGCTGGTGGCCGAGCAAGAGCGCGTCTCGGATCGCAAGGCCGAGCAGGCCCAGGCCGATGAAGCCACTGGCGCGTCGTGGCACACCAAGGCGGACCGGCAATGAGCATGCGCTCGTTGGTGGGAGCCGCGTTGACGGCTGCGGTGCTGGTGGTGGCTCCGGGCGCGCTGGGTGAGGGCACGCCCGATGAGGATCCTCCGGCCGAGGACCCGCGTCCGATCGCCGCGTGTGGAGAACGAACGGCACAGATCGAAGAAGTGGCCCGCAAGCTTCGCCTTCGAGAGGCCACCCTGGACAGCCGCGAGCGCACCCTGCGTGAGCGGGCGACAGACCTAAGCTCGGTCGAAGAGCAGCTCGACAGCCGCTTGGCCGAGCTGACGGCCCTTCGTGTGGCTGTGGAAGAGGATCTGCAGACGCTGGCCCAACAAAAAGACGCGCGCGTCGACGAGCTCGTTGGTCGGGTGAAAGTCATGCGCGCCAAGGATGCCGCGACGTTGTTGGCACTGCTCGAGCCCGAGTTGGCCGCGACGGTGCTCTTGAAGATGGACGCCCGAACCGCCGGCAAGGCGATCGCGGCAGCAGATCCCGCAGTTGGTGCCCGCTTGGCCACCGGGGTCGCAGCATTGGAGGTGGGTCAGTGAGTCGCATTCCCCTATGGGTGCCCCCGGGCATGGTGACCGGTCTTGCGCCTGAGCCGGCCGAGCTGCCGCCCTCTGAAGTACAGCTCGATGGCACTGAAGGCTTCGCCGTGGCTCTTGAGCAGCTGGGTGCCGCGCCGCCGCCGGTGCCGGATTCCGCTCAGCCCATCACCACCAAGCCGCCACGGAGGGGTCGTCGCTTGACACGTGGCATGAACTCACTGACCCCGGGTCGGGTGCGTGCCAGCGCTCTTGGTTCGCTATCGGCAGCGCCGTTGGACGAGCCGTTTGCCTTGCCGCCGACCACAACCCCACACACCCTGGCTGCACTTGTGCCCCAGGTACTTGGCGAGGCGACGCCTCTTCGGGCGCCGAGCCCTGGGCTGGTGCAGACCTCCCCGACTCCGGAGCTCGCCGAGCTCTCCGCTCCTCCGCTGTGGACCGGAGGCATCACCGTCGAGTCTGCGCCGGCGCCCACCCCTGATCCCGCGCCCCCCCGGCCTCCGCGGCCGCTCGATCTGCCGAACGCCCCCGCTCCGGCGGTCTCGGCCGCCATGCCGCCGCTGGTGTCACTCGCCGAGCTGATGGAGCTGACCGGCGAGAACTACGGCGTGGTGGATTCGGGCTCGCCCTGGGACGCTGCGGTCGATGATGTGGTGGACCAAGCCATGTTTCAGCTCGAGCCGATTGCTCGGGCCGAGGCCCCGGCCAAGGTGGCGGCGCCGACGATTCCCGTCCCGGCCGCTCAGCTGCAAGAGTCGGCGGTTCGGGTTCGCATGGACATCGACGACGATCTCAGCGTCGACATCACGATGCATGAGCTCGGGGTCAAGGTCCGGCTCGACGGCACGGCCGAGGCGATCGGTTCGCTTCAGGACATCGGCTCAGAGCTGAGCGACTCCCTCGCACAGGGAGGGGATCAGCTGCTCGACCTGTCGATGAATCAGCGCCAAGAGCAGTCGCAGCAACACGGCTCCAAGTCGAGTTCCGATCCCTTTGGGGACGAGCAGAGCTCGGAGGCTTCAGCCGAAACCCGCGCAGATGCGCATCACGGACTGGTTCACACCGTCGCCTAGGAGATCCCCGTGGATGACTTCAGCATTGCTCCGGCAGCACCGGTGCCCCAAGCCCCAGCTCCCCAGTCCTCAGGCGGCATGGATCTGGGCCCCCAGGCCTTCATGAAGCTGCTGACCACTCAGCTGGCGAACCAAGACCCGCTCGAGCCGGTCTCAAACGAGGACTTCATTGCACAGCTGGCCCAGTTTGCTGGAGTCGAGCGCTTGGTCGATATCGACCAGGGCATTCAGGGGCTCTACGGCGGCATCTCATCGATGAACAACGCGTCGATGTCCAATCTGCTGGGGCGTGGAGTGGTGGCCATGGGCGACCACGTTCAGCTGGAGGAGGACGGTGGCGCCGACCTGCGCTTCGTGACCGGCGGCCAAGTTGCATCGGGCACCGTGCGGGTTCGCGACGACAACGGCAGCATCGTGGCCAACCTGGATCTTGGTGCCTGGTCCAAGGGAGAGCATGTCATCGCCTGGGACGGCCTTGGTGACGATGGCGGAACCCTCGAGCCCGGCACCTACACCTTTGAGATCGAGGCGGCGGACGAGACCGGCGCATCGGTACCCGTCGACACCCTGATCACAGGCACGGTCACCGAGCTCGACTACAGCGACGGCGTGCCAAGGCCTTCGATCGATGGGGTGCCCATCGGCCTCGACGAGATTCTTCGACTCACAGAAGGCGCGGAATGACCGCTCCTTCATCTTCAACACCAACCTCAAATAGGAGGCCATCATGGGCCTGTTCAACACACTAAAGACGGGAGCCAGCGGGCTCATGGCCAGCGGCGCAGGACTCGCGGTCATCGGTGACAACATCGCCAACATGAACACCACCGGCTTTAAGCGAGGGCGGCTGACCTTCGCCGATGCGCTGCCACAAGGCATCGGTACTCTTGGTGGCTCCGGAACCGTCGGCAATGGCGTCATGGCCAACACCGTCGGCATGGAGTTCGGCCAGGGCATGCTCACCGGCACGGGCTCGGCGCTAGATGTGGCCATCAACGGACCGGGCTGGTTCGCGGTCAACGACGGCGGCGAGCAGTACTACACCCGCGACGGCAGCTTCGGCACTGACAATGATGGGTACCTGGTGAACGGGGGCGGACTGCGCGTTCAGGGCTACACGGCCAGCAACGGACAGCTCTCTCCTGTGATGGGCGACATTCACATCGACAAGAGCGCTGTGCCTCAAAAGGAGACCACCACAGTGACCCTCGATGCGGTGTTGTCGACCGATGACTTCGACGGCACGGTGGACTACGCCACCCAGATCCTCGATGGCGCCACAGAAACACTGGCCAATGCTTCGTCGCTCGCGGACTTCTCGACCTCGATCACCGTGTACGACTCGCTGGGCGGAGCGCACGATGTGGTGCTGAACTTCGAGCAGACCGGTGCGGACCCTACCGGAACTCAGTGGAACTGGTCGGCGCTCATCGATGCGGGTGAGACAGACGTCGCCACGGGTCCCAACGGCGAGAACGCGCTGGAGATCGCCAGCGGCAATCTGCAGTTCGACACCGATGGCGAACTATTGTCTGTGACCGATACTCCTGGCGGCACCGCCTGGACTTGGCCGGGTACAAGCGCCTTCGCCTTCGATCTCGAGGTCGGACTGGACTCGGCCGGGGTCGCCAACGGTGGCTCGATCCGCGCAACGGGTGTGCCTTCCTCGGTGCAGTCGATTCAGCAGGACGGCTCGTCTGTCGGCGACTTGGTCCAGCTGTCGGTGGGCGCCGATGGCGTCATTCGGGGGCAGTACACCAACGGCGAGAGCCGCGATCTAGGCGCACTGGCCATCGCGACCTTCAGCTCCGAGAACGGCCTGCAAAAGGCCGGAGCCAACCTGATGCGGGCCACCCACATGAGCGGACAGCCCGCGATCGGCCAGGCCGGGACGGGAAGTCGAGGCACGACCACCGGGTACGCGCTCGAACGATCCAACGTTGACCTGGAGCAGGAGTTCGTCGAAATGATTCAGGTTCAGAGGGCCTATTCTGCGAATGCCGGTGTCGTCCGGACCGCCGACGAGACCCTGCAAGAGCTGGTGAACCTCGTCTAGACCTCAACCTGAAGCTGGGCGGACCGATGGATCTGATGAGGAGTAAGGACTGATGGACAAGTCAACGGTCGGAGGACTGTTTGCCGCATGGGGGCTGGTGATTGCCGGCATCCTGTTGGGCAGCAGCCTGCTCATCTTCATCGATCCGCCTTCGGTGGTGATCGTGCTGGGTGGAACGTTGGCGGCCCTGTTCATTGGCTTTCCAACCGAGGCGGTCATCGGAGGCCTCAAGGCCGGCAAGAACGCGTTCTTTACCGAGCCCGTCGACCTGTCCAGCACCGTGACCCTTCTCGAGGAGCTGTCGAAGCGGGCTCGGACCGATGGCCTGCTGTCGCTCGAAGAGGCCGCCGAACAGACCGATGACGAGTTCCTGGCGAACGGACTGCGCATGGTGGCCGATGGCTACGAGCCGACGGCCATCGAGGGCGTGCTGTGGGAAGAGATCGGCAAGCTCGAGGAGCGCCACAAGGGCTCCATTGCCATCTTCGAAGGCATCGGTGCCTATGCTCCGGGCATGGGCCTGATCGGAACGCTGATCGGTCTGGTGCAGATGCTCCAGAACATGAGCGACCCCAACTCCATCGGCCCCGCTATGGCGGTCGCGCTCCTGACCACGTTCTACGGCGCGCTCCTGGCCAACTTGATCGGCATCCCCTTGGCGAACAAGCTCAAGCTGCGCTCCAAGGGCGAGATTGCCCAGAAGGAGCTGGTCGCCCAAGGCTTGGTCTCGATCCTGGGTGGTGAAAATCCCCGGCTGATGGTGGTTCGCCTGAACGCAGCACTGCCACCAAGCTCGCGGTCGGAGGCGGCATAGTTGGGTCGCAAACGCGCTGAAGATCCGCCTGCGCCCGGCGCTCCCTTGTGGATGGCCACCTTCAGCGATCTGGTGACGCTGCTGCTCACCTTCTTCATCTTGATGATGTCGATGGCCAACTTCGAGGACTCGGCCAAGGTCGAGGCCGCAATCGAGTCCATTCACCGGGCCCTGCGGCCAGGTGGCTACGAGCCCCTGATGCCAGGCAGTGCGGTGCAGAAGGCCTACACCGTCGAGAACCGCCGCACTCAGATCTTGCAGCCGACCGTGGCCAGGCTGCGCGATTCGTTCAGCAAGCATCTGAGCGACGACTTCGTCAAGATGACCGAGCGCGAGCAAGAGATTCGCTTGCGGCTGGACGAACGGGCGTTTTTCCGGACCGGTTCGGCGTCGCTGCATCCCGCCGCCTATGCGCTGATGGCCGATGTGGCCGTGGTGCTCGCCGACGCAGACGTCCAGATTCGCGTCGAGGGCTACAGCGACCGCACCGGAGACGAAGAGACGAACTGGCGCCTGTCGTCAGACCGCGCGCTGGCCGTAGTGCTGGCACTGCGGGACAAGGGACCCGTTCCTGGCGAGCGCATGGAAGCCGTCGGCATGGGTCCCCAGCAAAATGCAGATGGCGATCCCGATTGGGGTCGCCGTGTCGAGATCGTGCTCACCGCTGGCGATCCAGCGTCACGATCTCACCTGAGCAACCTGAGCGGAGAGGCTGATGGCTGACGACGATCTCGAACCAACGCCGTCTTCGGGCAACCGAGGGCCGATGCTTGCGGTGGTTGGGCTGGTGCTCGGACTGGGCGCCGGCTTTGCGGGGGCCACCTTCATGGGTGGCGATGCTGCGGCTGAAGAGCCCGAGCCCGACGACGCTGAGGTGACATCACAGGTGGCTGTGCTGCCCCTGGAGCCCTTCACGGTGAACCTTCGTGGCGGTGAGGGGCGCCTGCTCATCCTCGAAGTCCAGCTCGAGCTGGCCCAGGCTGAGCTCGAAGTGCTGACCGAGCGCGTGCCATTGGTGAGGGACGCGATCGTATTCCTGGCCAGTGACTACGCCGCCGCTGAGCTCGAAGGCATCGATGGCAAGCTGCGGCTGAGGGACGAGCTGCTCGGTCGCTTGAATGTGTCCCTGGACGGCCCGACCGTCAAACGCATCTATTTCACCCACTTCTTGGTGCAGTAGTTGACGACACTCGCCCTACAAGCGAGACCGGATCCGTCCGTTCACTTCGTGCTCGAGGACGCCTTCAAGGGGGCGCTGCGGTGTTTCCGCAGCAAGCTGTCCAATCGCGCTGCACGGCGAGTGCCTGCCCGCCGGCACCGCGACCAAGGGGGACACGGTTG
>CAYYHT010000447.1:0-6702 GCA_964471355.1 uncultured Enterobacteriaceae bacterium | reverse complement strand
CTCAGCGGCTCAACCTTCTCGATCGTGGGGTCGGTGACTTCACGGCCCGTCCCAGGCTGCTTTCGAGGCAGCGTGTCCGAATCGGCCACCCGGTCGGTCTGGGTGGCTGCGGCGACCCCAGCCATGCCAGATGCGGCCACTGGTTGACCACTGCCCTCGCCAAGCGTGCGCTCCTTGAGTGCATTCCATCGGGCGTCCTGGTGTGGACTCGCCGTTGCGAGCTCGGCAGCGTTGTCCTCGCCGGGCTCGGTCATTTCGTCCGACGTGTCTTCTTCGGGCGGCGGGGGCGCAGGAACTGGCGGACGCTGCACTTCTTCGGTCTGGAACCGAGCGAGCACATCGCTATCTTCACGCACCACAAGGTCTTCGAGACCGCTGCCCGACCCTTCGCGCGGCCGGTTCAAGAACTGCTCGATCAGCGGGGGAATGTGGATTTCAGCCCACTCCTGAACTCCGGGCTGTTCGTGCATCTTGCGGGCAAGGGTGCGCATTCGCTTGGTGCACTCGGACGCCGTCGGACGCTCTCCTTCGTCGAAAGAGAGCATCTCGGTCAGCAACGTGAGCAGCTCTTCACCGAGGTCGGGGTCGATGTCGACCTGAACCTGCAACAGCCACTCAAAGCGCTCGAAGATGTAGCTGTCATGTTCCGATGAACGCAGCCTGGCCTTGCCAAACTTCTCGAGGGCCATCATCTCGTACAGCGTGGCGCCCAGCGAGTACACGTCCGATGCAGGCGTATCGGGCTCAAAAAACAAGCGCTCGGGCGGCATGTACTCGAGCGAGCCAAAGGACATCTCTTCGGTCTTGCTCTCGCGCTGGTCAAAGTCCGCCCGCGCCACGCCGAAGTCGAGCACCTTTGCCACGCCGTCCGCATCCAACATGATGTTCGATGGCTTGATGTCGCGGTGAATCACTCGCAGCGCCTTCTCGCCGGCGTATGGCGGCCGATTGTAGGCCGCATCGAGTGCAGCACTGACCATCGCGCACAGCTCAAGCGCGACGCGGATTGGCAGCGCTTGAGCCTCCTCGCGCAGGTGCTGCAAGATCATGCGACCGTCGACCGCCTCGAGGTACTCCATGATCACCGCGACGCGCCCATCGATGCGCGTCAGGTCGATCACATCGACGATGTTCTTGTGCCGCAGCCATCCCAAAAGCCGCGCCTCGTCCCGCATGCGTGCTGCAATCTCGTCGTCATCCGACCACTTCGGATGCAGCAGCTTTACTGCCACCAAACGCGAAAACCCATCGGCGTGGATCACTTTGCAGAGGAAGACGGCGCCGAAGCCGCCCGCCGCGATCTCACGGATGAAATGGAATTTTCGAGAAGATTCAGACGCCAATAGAAGAAACCCAGCGGAAATGGCCGCAATGTCGAGGATAGCACGTCAAGGGCACTCCCAGGCGATCTGGGCGGTTGCACCTGAATCCTCGAACACTTCAAGCGAGCCAGACGAGGCACGACACACCTGCTCAAGCAAGCGGAGGGGGGCTGCGGCTGCACCACAGGAGCCAATCGCGCCTTCGAGCGGAGAGCGCCAGGTCGAGGGTTCAGTCACACCCGTCCCGCCCGAGGTGAGTACCGCCAAGACCCGGGCGCCCCTTGCCTGCGCTGTGTCCAACGCCTCGAGGCACAACATCGCCGCGGCCTCGCCCGGAGCGCGGTCCATCCCGGCGGCTCCAAGTCGGACCTGGTCCCTGGCGGAGCCCGCGTCGACAAAGCTGTCGGCCCCTCCCGTGAGCATCGCATCCGCCCTGCCCTCGCCGATGCAATGCCAGGCATCGACGACCGCTGCAAGTCCAGCGGCCTCACCACCGGCACGCGTGCCTCCAGGCCCGGTGACGTCCAGTTGGATGGCGATGTGCGCCAGGACGAGGTTCGGGAGGTTGCGAAGCGAGGCCAATGGGGGGTAGGCGGCACGACCCGGCCCCGCAAGAAGATCGGGATCAAAGCGACCATCCCGCATCGAGCGCACGAGTGCCTGTTCGGTCTCGCCGGCATCGGGCGGCTCACGCCCCACCCCCAGCAGCAAGCCCAGGGCTTGGGGCCGGTCTGGAGTCAGGGCCTGGTGTGCGGCCCAGAGCGCCAGCTCGGCGGACCGCGGCAGAAGTTTGCGGTCCTTGCGGCGCTTGAGCAGCGGACGGATGTCGACGTCTGCCTGCGCCAAGCCGGCGATGGGAAGTAGATCGCGGTGGTCACCCGCCGGAGCAATTCCGCACGCGCCGTCGTCCACTGCCGAGACCAATTCGTCGGGAGACGTTGCAACAGCGCACACAACCCCCAATCCCGTGATGGCAACAGGTCTCAAGGGGCTTCCAGCACCAGCGTCGCGTTCGACCCCCCAAAGCCAAACGCATTGGTCAGGGCCAGGCCATCGCGCAATGCGACCGGTTTCCAAGGAACGTGGCACACGTCGCACTCAGGGTCGGGGTGGTCCAGATTGATGGTCGGCGGGGCCATGCGTTCCCGCGCCGCAAGCAACGCCACAATCGCCTCGACCGCACCGCAGGCCGCCACGAGGTGCCCCATCGACGACTTTGTACTGCTGACGGGTACCAGCGGCGTTCGGTCGCCGAGCAGCACGCGGATGCCTCGCGCCTCGGAGACATCGTTCTGTTTGGTGCCCGTTCCATGAGCGTTGATGTAGACCACGTCTTCGACAGGTCGGCCGGCATCGGCAAGTGCGGCCGCCATGGCCGCTGTGGCTCCCCGCCCATCGGGAGGAGAGTCGGTGATGCGCCACGCATTTGACGAACAGCCGTAGCCGCTGACCCAACCCTTGAGGGAGCCGACGCGGTCCATGACCCGAGGAGAGGCCAGCACAAGCACCCCTGCGCCTTCTCCCAGCACAAAGCCATCACGGGTCAGGTCGAACGGCCGTGAAGCCGTCGCCGGATCATCGTTGCGAGTCGACAGTGCCCCTAGCCGGGCGAACCCTGTGACCATCAGCGGGTGGACCAACACGTCGACACCGCCCGCGATCGCCACATCGACCTCGCCTCGACGAATGGACAGCAGCGCTTCTCCGACCGCTTGGCCCGATGACGTGCAGGCCGTGGACAAGGTGGCAATCGGCCCTCGGGCTCCGACGCGGCGAGCCACCTGCAACGTGGACGCGGCCGGAAGGTGTCCGGCGACCTCTGTGGGGGTCGCCGGGCGTCGTTCGGTCACACGCTCGGCAAGCTGCGCCATGTCCGGGCGCGCGGCCTCGCTGCCAAAGAACACGCCGATGCGTTCGGGCTGAACGCGGCTCAAATCGACATCGTGCAGCGCCTCTTCGAGGACCGCATCAATGAGTGCCGAATACAGCTGCAGCCCGGTCTGGGGCAGGTCCACCTCGGCAGCAAAGGTCACGGGGTAGCGCGTGGCGTCAAAACGCCGAATGGGCGCGACACCCGACCGGCCCTGCATGAGCGCCTGCCACGTGGCCTCAACACCCGCAGCAAGGGGCGTAAACGCCCCCATCCCTACAACGGCCGCCGGAGTCATGTCCCCTCGCGTCGCCAGACCGCGGGGTCAAACCCGGCCCACAGGCGAGCGAGCTCTGCCCCTTCAACCGCTTCGAGGCGTGTTCGGTGTTCAATATCCTCGAGTGGGACGGCGTTGAACACGAAGACCTCCTCGGCTTGCGCCATGACCTTGCCATCGAGACGGGTCTTGACCTTCATCGATGCGCTCTCGTCGCGCAGGCCGGCAAAGATCGCCTCGAGTTGCACCGTCTGGCCTGGCTTTACAAAGCGCCTGAACTTCACGTTTCGCACCATAGACAGGATGGGAAAGGGCCAGTCCCCACGGTTGAGCCGCACGGTGTAGCCAATGCCCTTTCCGGCAAGCTGCGCCATGGCTTCGAGCAACAGAACGCCGGGCACAACGGGCCATCCGGGGAAGTGATCCTGGAAAATTTCCAGGTCTTCTGGCCACGTCATTGAGCCCCGGATGTACTCACCCGGGACAAGCTCATCGATGCGTTCGAGGAAGATCCATCGCATGGATCAGCACCCTAACAGCAGGTTGCGTTCTCTTGCGGCTATACTCGCCGCGGAGGACCACTTGGCCCGACTCTTACCCTTGCTGCTGCCGCTTCTAGCTGGATGTTGGAAGCTTGACGCCACCACACTCGACATCGAACAAGTCGCGTTTGAACCATTTGATGAGACCGCGCCCGGCGGTTGGGTGATCCGTTCGTACAAACTCGACCTGCTGTGTCCTGACGGCGAGCGCGCCGACCTGTACGCGGCCTCCCCCGAGAACTTCACTGGCCCGCAGCCGGTTGCCGTCTACTTCCACTCCGGCTCATTCGACTACATCACCACGCCGTCCGAGACCGACCCGATCTCCGGGGACCATTACGCCGCTCCAGACCTGCGGCTGAACCGCGAATGGTCGGTGCGACGCGTGTTCGCAACCCTGGGCATGTTCGCGGACAACGACGCCCAAGAGACCCACTCCGGCGCATTGCCCGTCGCCCTCGCCGAACAGGGCGTCGCGATGATCATGCCGGCAAATTGCTGGGGCGACAGCTGGCACAACGGCGCCAGCAACCCCAACGCCGCCAGCGAGTTCTTTGACCGGCAGGGGCTCGATTCCGCCAGTATTGCCCTCGACGTCGCCATGGGCGTGAACGGAACCGGCGTCAGCCTGCCTTTCCTCACGGACCCAGACCAGCTCTACCTAGTTGGACAGGGCGAAGGCGGCCGCGCTGCGACCGAGCTGTTGGCCCAGAGCCCAGGTGCCGCGGGCATCCTCATGGACTCCACAGCCGACGACCTGCAGATCTACTGGGAGAACCCAGGGGTGCACGCGTCGCGCATCACAGGGCTTGAGCGCATCTGGACGGGAGGAGAAGGCACCACAGACGCCGGCACCTTGTTCCTGGCGGGCAACCCGAACGTGCCCAACAACGTTGCCTACATCTACAGTTCGCTCGACAGCCGCGTCCCCGTCGACTCGCACGCCAAAGCGCTGGCGAACATCGCGGCCATTCCGCGCGTCAGCCTGTGGGAGCGCGACATCGCACAATCCCGCCACGTCGCCACGGCCGGAGACATCATCCTCGCCCAAGACGCCGTCCAGAACGGACTGCTCAGCAACTAGTTGTTGCTGGGCAGCACTCGCCCCTTCCAGACCGCCGCACCTCGACTGGTCGCGATGGCCGAGTCGATCAGCAAGGCGACCAGCAAGAAGTTGCCTGGACCGTGGGTCAACAGGCCGACCAATCGGTTCTGGCCGAACACGCCATCGAGGTAAAAGCGCACGGATTGAATGGCGATGACGCCGGCCGCCGAAACCGCCAGCAGACTGCCGTCCACTACTCCTGCTAGCGCCAGAAGCAGCGCCATATAGGGCGACAACACAAGCAGGGTATGCCCAGCAATCAGACTGGCCAGGTTCATCCAGCTCCAGCGCAGCCCCGGAAAGAGGTTCTTGCGCCAGCCCGCCCACAGCTCGGCCCCGCCGTCGTACATGCGCGTCCGGAACAATCGCTTCATGTAGACGAGGTGGTAGGGCACACCTTGGCCCTTGAGCACCAGCGCCATGCCGACGTCGTCCAGCACATTGGCCGCGACGGCCTCGTGCCCGCCAACCCGTTCGTAGCCCTGGCGCCGAAACAACATGAACTGCCCGTTGGCGAGTGCCTTGTCGGGCTTGCTCGGGTCATTCACATCATCCATGCGGTTGCCGGCCATCAGCAGGCCACTGACGATGGGCTGCATGACCTGTTCGGGCAGGGTGTGCATGTCCAGGCTGCCCAAGCCGGACAGTGCATCGAGCTGGTGTTCGACGGCGTAGGCGACAGAGCGGCTGACTGCTTGCGGGGCAAGGTGCACGTCTGCGTCAATAAACAGGAGCCACTCGCCGCTCGCTTGTTGGGAGGCTCGGTGGCACGCCCAGGGCTTGCCCAGCCAACCGTCAGGAAGCGGTCCGCCTCCCCCGTCGATCAACCGCACGCGGTCGTCATCAAAGCGGGACACCACCTCGCCAGTGCCGTCGGTGGACCCGTCATCGAGCACCACGAGCTCCAGATGGACGTGATCCTGGGCCAGAACGGACTGCACAGCGCGCCCGATGCGGGGCGCCTCGTCTCTGGCGGGAATGATCACCGACACGAGCAGGTCTGACGCACATCGCTGGTCGTCAGGTCCGACGCGAAAGTCCTTTCGCTGGTCGGCGGTCCGGTAGGCCACCAGCAAGATGGTCAGCCAAATCAGCGCGTCGATCGCCAACCAGAGGGCAAGCACAGTATTCATCGCCAGCCTGCTATCAGCCGAGTCAGGGTCTGTTCATCGACCAGCACCGGGTCTTTGACCTGGCCATCTGCAGCACCCTGGGCCAGCCGGTGGGCGCGATAGCGCTGGTAGGTGCCCGGTGGCAGCACAGTGACCACGGGTGGGGCGAGTCGGTCTGTGCTGCGCTTGCTAGCGAACTCATTGTTCAGTGCTGTGAGGGCCGCATCAAACGCCCCTGCGTCGCAGTCTCCGCCCTCGATCAGCAGAGTGTAGGTGGGCTGATCGGACATGCGAACCCCCACCGAGAACCCGGCTGGTTCGCCCGTGGCGCACCCACGCACCGCGGCGCCGACCTGTTCGGCGGTCACCTTTTCACCGGTCACCGACAGCACGTCGCGGCCCTTGCCCACAAAGGTCAGCACCGGTGCGGCTCCGTAGGTGCCGACGACGCGGACCAAGTCGTTGAGGTCGTAG
>CAYYHT010000446.1:0-6704 GCA_964471355.1 uncultured Enterobacteriaceae bacterium | reverse complement strand
TTCGCGATGGGCGTCACGTCCGACGCGACCAGCTCAGCAGCATCGGCGGCGGATGACGTCCTCGATGATGTCGACCGATTGGTGCAGCTCGTCGATCGGGATGAATTCGTCCGCTTGATGGGCCACTTCGATGCTTCCCGGGCCGAACACCAAGCAGTCCATGCCCAGTTTGGCTAGGTTTCCGCCATCGGTGGCAAAACTGGCAGCGCCGCACTCGTCGTGGGGGGAGTGGGCATCTAGAAGGGCCTGAAGTGCTGTTCCGTCGGGGGTCAGCATCGCCGGTGTGACGCGGTCGACCGAGACTTCGATGTGTGCGCCGCCGGACTGTTCGTGCGACAGCTGCGCGAGCGCCTCGCGGATCCGCTCGAACACGCCGAGGTCAGCCATGCCAGGAAGCTGTCGGTAGCCGATTTCGACCCTGCAGTGATCCGGCACGATGTTGATGGCGGATCCACCGTGAATTCGAGCGACATTCAACGCCACCCAGGGCCGTTCCAGCAGGCCAGGCGGCTCCGCTTCTTGGTTTAGTTGTCGGGCGATCGCGCGGGCCACTTGCACAACTTCAGCGGCCGCCTCGATCGCGTTTGTGCCCAGATCTGGACGGCTGCTGTGCGCTGCCGCCCCCTTGATATCGACCGTTAGCGCCACATGTCCGGGATGCGCGCGCAGGATCTTGAACGACGTGGGTTCTCCGATCAGCGCGGCTGTGGGCAACGCACGTCCGTCTTGCTTGAGTTGCTGCACAAGCTTGGCCGATCCGAGGCATCCGATTTCCTCGTCATAGGTCCAGATCAGCACCAGCTCGCGCTGGTAGTCCGATGGTTGCAGACGCGCTGTTGCAGCCAGGGTGGCAGCCAGGAATCCCTTCATATCGGCCGTTCCGCGCCCAAAGAGACTTCCGTCCCGCTCGACCATTGCAAACGGATCCGTCGACCAAGGTTGGCCGTCGGTGGGCACTACATCCATGTGTCCGGACAGAACCAGGCCATTCGTTCCAGCCGGACCGATGGACGCCACAACGTTGTATTTGCCGGGCTGGATAGGATCTCGGAAACGCTCGATGCGAAAGCCCAGGTCCTCGAACCGAGTGGCCATGAACGATGCGAGCGCATCGACCGGCCTGCTCGAGACGGTCGGGAAGGCGACGAGGGTGCCCAAATCTGCGACCAAAGAGGTCACGCGAGCCCGCCCCCCTCTTCTTCTTCCTCTTCCTCTTCTAGGGTCCACCACGGATCGGTCTGGCGTTTCTTGACCATCGGATCTTTGAACTCGGTGGTGACCGCTTGGATTTCGTGAGATAGCCGCTGAATGTCTGCCGGCACCTCACCGTCGCCGCAGCCCTGACTGTCAGCGATGTCACGCGCGGCGTCGGGCATGCTGGCTTCCTTGTCCAGGCCCTTTTGCTCGACGACCTTGGACAGGTCGCCGAACTTCTTTTGTTCGACGTCGAGAGCACGCTCCATCAGCTGTTTGCCGCGCCCGAGGGCGCCTCGTGCCAGCGCGTTGGCCGCCTCTTCATAGACGCGTGCGCACTCGCCCCACTGCGTCGGATCCGGCTTGGTCTTGTCTGTCTTGTGGGAGTCGGAGACCGATTTCCACCAGTCGCGCTGATGGTCTAGTTGCGCCATCTCAGCGAGCTGGGCACCACGAATGGTCCCGAGTCTGGCGCTGATGAACGCGAGCAGCTCGTCGCGCGACGCGTTGCCACTTTGGATCCGCTGTTGGATCTCGCTGTTGCCGACCGATTTGGCGGTCTTCATCAGCTTGTCGGACTGTGCGTCCTTGATTGCACTCTTTGCCGAGTCTGCAACGTGGTGCCCCACATCCGAGTTGGCCCGTTTCTTCGCATCGCGCATGACCACAAACTATCACGGCGCCACAACGGCGTCCGCGGGTTGTCCCCAAAGAAAATCATGAAAGGCTTGATCTGGCTCGGCCGCCATGGTCAGGATCTCGCTTCTCTGCTCTTGCTTCCACCAGGATTGCGTTCCCTTTGTCGTCCCGTCGCTACCGCATGGACCGGCTTGACCGCCACGTCCCCGGCACTCGCCAGACCGCCATTCGCGCTCTGGAAGAGCAGCTGTTCGAGCGCGACCGCGAGCTGCGCGCCCCGCGCAAGCAGATCGGAGAGGACTTCAAGCCGACCTCGGGTGAGACTCGCCCGAACCGGCGGACGGCTGATCCGCACCCCAACGCTCCCTTGCTCAAGCGCTTGGTTCTATACCCTTACGTCCAAGAGTGCGCGCCGCCCAAGCGGGACAAGACTCACGATCGCTCGATCCCCTGGGATCTCGTGAAGCGAGTTGCGACCCCCAGCACGTGGCAGCAGTACCTTGAAGCAAAGCCCCAGCCGATCATCGGAAATCCGTTGAGGAATGTTCCGATCCCCGTGCACGGCAATCGGCCCCGCCCCTCCGCCAGCGACTGGCTTGGGGGTGACGAATGAGCGATATTCCCGGATTTGAACGCGGTGAATTCCAGGGCAACAACATCATCGGTGAGACCACCGAGGCGTTGCACCGTTGGCTGATCGACGGCTGGGACTCGGACACGCCGCCTCCCCGCGTCGAAGAAGACCTCTCGTTTGTCCCAAAGGACCGCGAAGAGGTCATCTACGTCTACATGTATCAAGTGGCTCAGAACTCCGCGCTGATGAACAGCAAGCGGCTCCGACTCACAAAATTCTCTTTGGTCGAAGTTGGGACGGAAGAGGGCCCGCGCGAAGCGATCTACTACGAGCGGCCCCCCATCTACCTCGAGCTTCATTATTTGATCGCTGTGCACGCCAAGTTTCGGTCAGATGCAGAGCGTTTGATGGGCTGGGTTCTTCTTCGTCTTCACGAAGCGACTCACCTAGTGTATCGTCCCCGCCGCTACAGCCTTCCTGATGGGAGGGCCGTGGATTCAACGGGTACAAACTACGACCCGGACACTATGGACGACAAAGTCGTCATGGAGAAGGTGGCTCTCTCTTTGGTCGACGACCTCACGGTCGGCGACGCCATCAATTTTTTCACTATTCATGAAGCGCCATATCGCCCCTTTCTTACCTATAAAGCACGTTGTGCGATGGAAGGAGCCCTGCTCGCAGGGCCGCCCACACCGACAGAGGCCTTGCCTCCGTCCATGGGCGCAAAAGATCCTCCCAACGCCAACAAGCAATCGGTCGGCCGCGGTGGTCGAATGGGCATGCGCCCAAAGAAGTGATTTAGCAAACCAACCCCCCCCATCGAACAAATGGCCACTGAGCCAGCAAGTGAGGAAAATAGATGGAGTACCACACCCCAGGCGTTTACATCCGCGAAGTAGATTCCGGTGCAAAGCCAATCTCGTCCGTGTCCACCTCGATTCCAGGCTTCCTGGGCCTCTTCGAGTTCACCCCGCCGACCGACGCTGTGTCGATCACCGGCACCAGTGGTGACAAGAAGATCAAGGGCAAGGTCGTCCCGCAGCTCGTCGATACGAAGGGCAATATCAGCGGTGGCAAGACCGATGCGGCCGTCACGGCCTTGACCGAGGCCTTCCAGCTCAAGCGCGGCGCCGTCCGCGACATCAAGAAGTTGATGGAGCTCAACGGCCACAAGCCGGCATTCGCCAAGGCTGGCCCCAAGGCCATCAAGATCACGGTCGGCAAGGAAGCCGTCGAGGTCAGCAACGCCCTGATGGACGCTGCAGGCAAGGTCCTCACCGAGGACAACCTGGCCGTCGAGGACCTCCTCAACGCCATCCACGAGCAGTTCGCCATCGACAAGCCCTCTCCGAAGTCGGCCAAGGACTTCCTCGAAGTCTACGGATTCGAGTTCCAGGCTGCCAAGGGCACCTCGATGATGGGTGAGTACAGCGTTCCGCCGTTCCCCATCACCAACAAGAGCGAGTTCTTCCGCTGGCTGCAGAGCTGGTTCGCGCAGTTCCTGGTCGAGACCCGCTCGATCGAGGACCTGGTCGGCGCCCAGATCGACGACCCCGACGAGGCTGCTGACGCCGTCTTCGAGGCACTCGCCAACGACGAAGACCTCAAAGAGGAGTTCCGCAACTTCCTCAGCCGTCCCTCCGTGTTCAACTTCGTTTGCTCGGTCAACGGCTTCTACGACAACGGCGGCGGCAAGTCCTACGTCTACCTGCTGGGTGTCAAGGACACGGACCTGTCCATCCGCGAGAACCAGGCTGACAAGCTTGGCCTCTACGCATTCGACGACTGTGACGACATGGCGCTGCACGTCGCCACGGGCCTCAGCTTCAACCAGCAGCGTGAAATGCTCGAGCACTGCGAGACCCGCAAGGATCGCTTCGCAATCCTCGACGGACCGATCGTCTCCATGGGCGACATGGACATTCCCGCTTCCGACAAGGGCTACGGCGCCATCTACGTGCCTTGGGTCAAGGTCACCAAGCCGTCTTGGTACGTCGGTGGTCAGGACATCAAGGTCAAGGGTCCACTGCGCCGCAAGGTCATCAAGTGCGACAAGACCGAGCTGTACGTCCCGCCGAGTGGTCACGTCTGTGGCGTCTTCGCTCGCGTCGACACTTCTCGCGGCGTCCACAAGGCACCGGCGAACGAGATTCTGATGGGCATCACTGGCCTGTCGCAGAAGATCAACGCTATCGAGCAGGGTCAGTACAACGACCGTGGCATCAACGTCATCCGTATCTTCAAGGACCGCGGAATCCGCATCTGGGGTGCGCGTACGCTCGCCACCAAGTCGGATCCGTCTTGGAAGTACATCAACGTTCGCCGTCTGTTCATCATGATTGAGCAGTCCATCATGATCGGCATGCAGTGGGCCGTCTTCGAGCCGAACGATCACACCCTGTGGGCCAAGCTGACCCGCGACACGCGCGCATACCTCATGCGGGTCTGGCGTTCGGGTGCCCTGTTCGGTCAGGATCCGGACGAGGCCTTCTACGTCAAGTGTGACGACGAGACCAACCCCCGCTACCTCATCGATGCGGGCCAGGTCAACGTGCAGGTCGGCATCTGCCCGGTGAAGCCGGCAGAATTTGTCATCTTCTCCATCGGCCAGTGGGACGGTGGAGCACTTATCGAAGAGTAAGCACTCTTCGAGTCGCCTCGGCGGGCTTCGGCCCGCCGGGGCTCTCTCTTTTTTCGCACCTGTTTTTGTTTCTTTGTTTCTCTATAAAAGGAGTCGAGTTCTCTCATGGAGTTCAAGACCGAGTACGAGTTTGTACTGCCCCGCGGCTACGTCGATTCTGACGGCACTGTGCATCGCGAAGGCATCATGCGTCTGGCAAATGCCCGCGACGAGATTGTTCCGCTGAACGACCTTCGTGTTCAGCGAAATCGCGCCTACCTGATCATCGTGCTGTTGTCTCGAGTCATGACTCGATTGGGCACCATCAACGACGTCAACACCGGCATGATCGAGAACTTGTTCGCCGGTGATCTCCGTTTCCTCGAGGAGATGTACAACCGCATCAACGAGGACGAGGCGACCATCCGCGTCACCTGTCCCGAGTGTGGCCACCGCTTCGAGAAGGAGTTCGGCCGCCTGGGGGAATAGTGAGCTACCCCCTTGAAAATATCTTCAAGGAGGTAGCGTTCATCGCCTACCATTTCCATTGGCCACGTGACTCAATCCTGGGACAGTCCCACCGGGAGCGACACATGTGGGTCAAAGAAATCTCGCAGATCAACGAGAAGATCAACAAGCCGCGGTAGACTCCTGTCTCCGCCGCCTACTGGGAATTCATGCGTCCTGGAATCACCATTGCCCACGCCAACGATGTCAATCGCAGCACCGAGCTCGTGCGCTGCGACGTCACCGGCTTTATTTCGGTGGTGCCAAAGCAGCGGTGGTGGCCCAAGGCGAGGCCCGGCGATTTCTGCGAGCTGACGGTCAACGGCTATTCCGAGTTCGCCCGTCACTCAGGCAGGCGCTTCTTCGATCCGGTGACACGGCGCGCCGTAAAGGCATTCTTCGACAACGGCGGGCGTACAGCCAAGGTGTTCGGCCTGTGCATGGAGAGTACTGAATCTCTCACTGTGGCCGATCCTTTTGGCGAGCTCTTTCTCGACTTGATTGGTCGTCTTCGCGCCGAAGAGGACATTGGTCTGATCGCGATGCCTGCGCTGGCGTATTTGCCCGTCAAGGTCGACCGCCGCGGTCGGGCCGACTTTGCTGGTGAGACCGTCATGCGATTGATCCTCGATCACTGTCGCGAGATGAACAATCGCTTCGCGATATTCGACACGCCGCGCGATCTGCATGAAAAGCCGCTGTTGCGCTGGGTAAACACGTTCCGCGATCGCGCTGGAGACAGCGCGGCATTCGGGGCGATCTACTACCCATGGCTGATGAACGGCGACGAAGTCTTCCCGCCGTCTGGTTCGATCGCCGGCATCTATGCCCGAGTCGAGAACGACAACAACCCGTTGGGTGTGCGCCAGCCGCCGGCCAATCAGGTGATCCAGGGCGTCACCCATCCAAACGTCGAGCTGCGCTGGCGCGAGTCCGGCGAGTACAACGACAGCCACATCAATGTGATGCTGACCGAAAACGTACGCGGCGTGGTGGTGTGGGGAGCGCGGACTCTTTCGCGCAATCCAAACTGGCAGCACATCAACTCGCGCCGCATCGTTTCGTACATCTCCGAACAGATCCGACGCGACAGTGAATGGGTCGTGTTCGAACACCAGCGCCCCGAGCTCTGGACGCGCGCGGGCTGGGAGTGGCGCGAGCGCGAGG
>CAYYHT010000445.1:0-6710 GCA_964471355.1 uncultured Enterobacteriaceae bacterium | reverse complement strand
TTCCTGGCCGCCTTCATGTCGACCATCGACACCCAGCTGAACTGGGGCAGCTCATTGGTCATCAACGACCTGTACGGCCGCTTTGTGCGCAAGGACGCCGACGAGGCCCACCTGGTCCTGGCCAGCCGGGTCTGCGTCGTGGCCCTGGCGTTGCTGGGTGGACTGGTGAGCTTCGCCATCGACGACATTGGCTTTGTCTGGAAGCTCGTCATCTCGGTCACAGCGGGCGTCGGCACGGTCTACATCGCACGTTGGTATTGGTGGAGGGTCACCGCGTGGAGCGAGCTGGCCGCGATGCTGTGGGCCGCGGTCGCCACGCTGGCGCTGGTCTACGCGCCCGAGGGCGACCTGTACAAGTTCCCGTGGTCTGCCGGCATCATCGGCGTGCTCAGCATCCCCGTCTGGGTGGCCGTGTCCATGGCAACGAGCAGCAACGTGGGCGCGTCCCGGGAGCACCTGCGGGCGTTCTATGCACGCGTTCGTCCCGGTGGACCGGGCTGGGCCGAGGTCGCGGGCGACATGGACGGTTTTGCTAGCCATGGGCCAACGCGGTGGACCTTCGTGGGCATCGCGGCAACAGCGACCGCCATCTACGGAACTTTGATCGGTGTCGGTGGGCTGATCGTCGGGCACTCGACCGCTCCGCTCTGGCTAGGGCTGGCGGTTGTCGGTGGCGTCGTTGCGGGTCGGCAGGTGGCGGCCGAGACGTCCGGCTGAGCACACTTGGCGCAGGTTCGGGTAGGCTGTCGTTTCCGGAGGCCCTATGCGAACCACTCTCTTGTTGTCCCTTGTGCTGATTCTTGGCTGTCGAAGTGACGAAGACCCAGGGGCGGCCGACGTCGATGGCGACGCGTTTCTGGCCGCCGATGACTGCAACGACGGGGACCCACTGGTCAACTCCGGTGCGCCGGAGCTGTGCAACGGCATCGATGACAACTGCGACGGGGCTGTCGACAACGATGCGGTCGACGCCAACACCTACAACCTGGACCGCGATGGGGATGGCTACGGCGGGGTCGAGACCATCATGGCCTGCGATCCCCCTGCTGGCTACGTTGCCGATGCGTCGGACTGCGATGACACGGTCAGCGCGATTCACCCAGGCGCTGTCGAGGCGGACTGCACCGATGCCACCGACTACAACTGCGATGGTTCGGTCGGATTCGCCGACGCCGATGGGGACGGCTGGGCCGCCTGTCAGGACTGCGATGACACCGTCACGGTGGTCAATCCGGACGCCGCAGAATCCTGCGATGGCACCGACAACAACTGCGATGGGCAGGTCGATGAGGGGGCCGCCGAGGGCGCTCTGACCTGGTACGCCGACACCGACGGCGACGGGTACGGGTACACCGGAGACTCGATTCAGGCCTGCGATCAACCCACTGGCTACGTCAACAACAACGACGACTGCAACGACGCCAGCGACACCAGCCACCCGGGCGCTGTCGAGAACTGCGACACCCTCGACAACGACTGCGACGGGCTGGCGGACAACGACGCGGCCGATGCCACCGAGTGGTACGGCGATGCCGATGGTGACGGACACGGCTCGCGAAACTTGATCATCGTGGACTGTGCGGCCCCGGCCGGATTCACCAGCTCCGATGACGACTGCGATGACAGCGACGACACCAGCTATCCGGGGGCATCCGAGAGCTGCGACGAAGCCGACAACGACTGCAACGGCCAGACCGACGAGGGCTTCACGACCACCTGGTACGTCGACTACGACGGCGACGGCTACGGCAAGTCCAACATCGTGACCACGGCCTGTACCCAGCCCAACGGCTTCACGGCCAATCCCGACGACTGCGATGACCTCGACTCCAGCACCAATCCCGGCGCGACCGAGCAGTGCAACTGGGCCGATGACGACTGCGATGGCTCGCTGGGCACCGACGAGGTCGACGAGGACGACGACGGCTACCTCATCTGCGAGAACGACTGCGACGACACCGTCGGAGCCATCAATCCCGGGGCGACCGAGATTTGGTACGACGGCACCGACCAGGACTGCGACGGGGCCAGCGACCTCGACCAAGACGGGGACGGGCACGACTCCGAGAACGAGGGTGGCGACGACTGCGACGACACCGATGCGTCGCTGTTCGAGAACTGCGAACTGTTCCCTTGGGCAGGGGCTCACACGTTCACCACGTGCGGCGTGAGCGGCCGCGTCGGTCCCACGTTGGCGGAGTGCACAACCGAATACGCCAGCCAGAGCTGGTCCAGCGATCCCGCCTACTTCACCATGGTCACCCAGGGCGTTCAGCGCTGGACCGTGCCCGAGGATGGGACCTATGAGATCGAGGTCTACGGCGCGGCGGGGGCCGACAACAACAACTACAGCACCAACCTCCCGGGTCGCGGTGCGCGCATGAAAGGGGAGTTCGACCTGGTTCAGGGCGAGGTCCTTCAGATCATGGTCGGCCAGAAGGGCTCAGTGGCCAACTACACCGGCGGGTCAGGGGGCGGAACCTTCGTGGTCGACTCCTCTGACTCCCCGCTCATCATCGGCGGTGGCGGCGGCGGCGCGGCGCGGGACTACGACTACCAATCAGTCAATGACGCGACAGCGGCACAGGCCGGCAAGGCCAACGCTGGCAACCAGAACGCGGGCGGTGTCGGCGGAAATGGTGGCGCCTCGGGCGGCGGCTCCTGCAGTCACTGGTCTGGCGGCGGCGGCGGCATGTTCACCAGCGGCGCCACCGGGACGAACAATGCCGGTGGTGGCGCCGGCTTCCTGCAAGGCGGTGTGGGCGGCCAGTGCGACAATCCCTGCTCATCGGCGGGCCAGGGCGGCTTCGGCGGCGGTGGCGGCGGCTACCACGACTACCACGTCGGCGGCGGCGGCGGCTACAACGGCGGTGGCGGCGGCAACTGCGCCGCGGCCGCCTGCGGCGGCGGTGGCGGCGGTTCTTACAACGTCGGCGCCAATGCGGACAACGCAGGTGCGGCCAATTCGGGCGAGGGCCGGGTCGTCATCACCAAGCTGTAGCGACGAGGGGTCATGGGCCAGGCAGTGTCGTCAGAGGCGACGTTGTTGGGGACATGGCCACCCAAGTCCGTCCGGGTGTCGCGTCGGGCGACGTTTCGCGGGGCTTGGCTCGACAGCGCACGTCGCCGAGGCAGCGTAGCCCGGGTGCCAACAGAGCCGGGTCCTTGCGCAGTGCCAGTCTCTGAATGGTTCGTACATCCACCTGCGCGGCCGTTGCGAGCTGCACGTTGTTTCGCCAGCCGACCGCTCGGGCCAGCTGAACGAACAGCTGGCGCGCCCGGCCCTGTCGAGTCACCGAGCCCATGGTTGCCGCCTCGGCAGCAGCGATGACCTCAGCCAGCGGATTGAGCGCCACCATCGTCGGTGCGGCGTCTGTGGGGAACGGCGTCCCTCGAGGGTCACAGCTTGGGTCCGCAGACACGTAGTGATGCAACCACCGTTCGAAGTCCCGCCTGGGCCGGCCGAGGGCTGCTGCCAGGCGTTGTGGCCCCGCCCATGGTTCGGCGATGCAGCCGATGGCGCCTCGATGCGTGGACCAAGGCCACAGCAGGGGATCTGCATTCAGACCGGCTCGGCATGGATTCAGATGTACGTAGCGGACTTGCCTGGACAGGTGTTTGCGGTCCGAAATGGGCTCGGGGGCTGCAACCGGTCGCCACATTCGACGCTGCCCAGAACGCTTGGTGACGCCGCTCAACACGTGCCTCAGGCGGTTTCGCAGCTCCTTCCTGTCTCCGGCTGCGAGCAAATGCAGGTGGTTGGGCATCAGGCAGACCGAGAGCGCATGTGGAAACGCGCGGCGAAGGCGACCCCAGCAGAACATGGCGATGTCGGCGTGTTCGAAAGGCCGCAGCGGCCAATGGGCCCTTGCGACAAGGTGGTTTGGCATGTCGTTCTCCGACCACCTGCCGATGCAATCGCTGGACCGTCCGAAAGTGGGCGTTGTCCCGTCGACTGACGGCTGTCACCCCTGCTGCCCGGTTGCCACCCAACAGCCATGTCCATCGCAATGTCGCGTCATGCGACGTTGCGTAGGACACGACCGGTCATGCCTGTGAAACGTCGTCGCATGCGACATTGGAGGGGTGATAGCGCCCTGCTACAAAGCTTGACGTCACGCCTTTGCATTAGCGGCATATAGATGGCGCAACCCGAGGACAGCGTCATGCTCCGCTTCTTCACCCTGGCAGCTGGCCTGCTTCTGGGCTCTGTCGCCGCCGCAGAAGGCGGCGCTTCACCCGCACTTCCAAATCCACCTGCCGTGGACTACGCGGCCCTGCCCGAGACGGCCACGGTGCGTCCGGTCAACGCCGGCGGCAAGCCCCACCAGGCTGTCAGCCACCTGCTGGTCGACAAGAGTGTCGTCAAAGCGGGCGAGGTGTTCCGCATCGGTGTTCACCTCGACCCGGACGAGCACTGGCACACCTACTGGAAGTCCCCTGGTGGCGTCGGCATGCCGACCAACATCACCTGGACCTTGCCGGACGGAACGGTCGCGTCTAGCCACGAATACCCGGTGCCCCAGCGCTTCGACAGCAGCGGCATCATCTCGTACGGCTACGAAGATCAGGTCCTGCTCATCAGCGAGGTCACCCTTCCCGAGGGCACAGCCAACGGGCCCCTCGAGCTCAAGGCCAAGGCCGACTGGCTGGTCTGCGAGTCCACCTGCATTCCCTCTGGCGATGTGCACCTGTCGACCACGCTCACGGTCGGTGACGAGAGCGTGCCCGGCGCGTTTACAGCGGTGTTCGACCACTACGCGGCCCACCAGCCTGCACCGGTGCTCAACATCAAAGCCTTTGCCATGGAGCCGGCCCTCGACACCAACGCAGTCAAGCTGTGGGAGACCCAGAAGATCGCGGTGCTGATCACCCCGACGGGTGACCATCCGCTCAAGGTGCCTGCAGACGGCAGCCCGGCCTTTGTGCCCATCGCCGAGAGCGAGAACTGGTACATCGAGAAGTCCGAGGTCTACGAGCTGGACGATGGCCGCATGCTGGCGATCATCACCGGCCAGGGCATCAACGAGGCCGTGCCTCAGGACGACAAAGTCGGCGGACTGTGGCAGGTGCAGGTCGGCGATCAGGTCCTGCGCACCGAGTACCAGACCCACTTCCCCTGGGTTGGAGAGGATGCCACGGTCGAGCCCAGCAACTCGCCGCTGTTCGCGCTCATCCCCGGTGCCGAGGCCGCGACGCCTCCGAAGGGTGAAACCGATGAGGGTGCGCAGCCCATCGAGCCCGCCACCTTGGTCGCACCCACTCCTGAAGGGTCCGGAAACATCGCCTACATGTTGGCGATGGCCTTCTTTGGCGGCTTGCTGCTGAACATCATGCCCTGCGTCTTTCCCGTGCTGACCCTGAAGCTGTTTGGCTTGGTCAACCACGCCGACGCCACTCCCGCCGAGCAACGCCGAGCGGGCCTGGCCTATACCGCCGGCATTCTGGTCTCGTTCTGGGCGCTGGCGGCGGCGGTCTTGGCCGCCAAGGCCGCGACGATGTCGGTGGGCTGGGGCATGCAGTTCCAGTCTCCGATCTACGTGGCCGTGCTGGCGACCATCGTGTTTGCCTTTGGCTTGTCGATGTTCGGTGTGTTCGAGGTGCCCGCATTCGGCGCTGAAGCCGCTGGCAACGCGTCGTCAAAGCACAGTGGTGTGGCCGGTGACTTCGCCAATGGCGTGTTCGCCACCCTGCTTGCGACTCCCTGTACAGCTCCATTTTTGGGGCCGGCGGTCGGCTTTGCCTTCGCCCAATCCGGCGTCGTCATCGTGCTCTTCTTCACGGTCATCGCGCTCGGCCTGGCGTCTCCCTTCCTGCTCATTGCCTTCATGCCGTGGCTGTTCGAGCGCATGCCCGCACCGGGCGCGTGGATGGACACCTTCAAGCAGTTCATGGGCTTCACGCTCATCGCCACGACCATCTGGATGGTCGACATCTTGGGTGCTCAGATCGGCCGTGAAGGCGCTGTGGGCTTCCTCGCATTCTTGGGCTTCGTGGCCTTTGGCTGCTGGATTTTCGGTCACTGGGGCGGCCTAGCCGAGACGCGGCAGCGCCAAGCCACGGCGTTTGGTGCGGCCTTGGTGGCGACGGCACTCGGCGGCTACTTGTTCCTCGACCTGTCGATGGCCGAGGCTGTCGGCGAGTGCGATGACGGATCGGTCAGCGCCGAGCTGGACTTTGCCGAAGAGATTCCGTGGCAGGCGTTCAACGC
The DNA here is from genome assembly GCA_964471355.1 of uncultured Enterobacteriaceae bacterium. GTDB lineage: Bacteria > Myxococcota_A > UBA796 > UBA796 > CAYYHT01. Next base: position 499 of record CAYYHT010000445.1, on the reverse strand, counting down.
CGAACGGCTGGCGGCCCTCGATGGGCAGCCGATCTTTGTCGACTTCACCGCCGACTGGTGCCTCACGTGCAAGGTCAACGAGAACACCATCCTCGAGACCGAGCTGATTCGCGATGCCATGGTCGAGCACGGCATTGTGCCGCTCAAGGCGGACTGGACGCGGCGCGACGACTACATCACCGAGTGGCTGGCACGGTTTGGCCGCGCGGGCGTGCCCTTTTACCTGGTGATTCCCGCCGACGGCAGCGAGCCCATCGCACTTCCCGAGGTCATCACCAGCGACAGTGTGATCACCGCGATGAAGCAGGGTGCGGGCGTCTAGCGAGCTTCGTCACGCGGCCAAGGAGAGGCGAGCCTCGTCTCGCCTAGCAGGCCGTTGAAAAACTCGCTCCGCTCGGTTTTCAGCGCCCTGCTACTCCATATTTCGGCACCGCTGCCCGGATGCCGGACGACTCGGGACACCGCTCTCGTCGATTGACAAACCGTCATTGCAGGCCAA